>DASZQE010000529.1:0-6086 GCA_035550175.1 Phycisphaerales bacterium
CGCCACGATGCTTGTTATTCTCATCACGCACTCCAAGATCATGCTCAACAAGGCGCGGCTCTCGCTGTACGACACGCAAATTGCCGCCAACAAGGTCATCGAAACGGAAAGCAAGATCGCAGAGCTTCGTGGCGTTCTCGAGGCGAACCATGCGGCAACTCGCGAATATGAACGCGCCGCGTTTCCGCTCGAATCGTCCTCCATCATCGCCACCATCGTCAATCGCATGCCGGTTGGCATGACGCTTCAGCAGTTGACGATCGACGCCGGCCAGCGCGTCGCCACCAACTCTCCGCGAAGCAAGGGCGTCAAGGACAAGAGCAAGGCCGCGAACCTCCCGCGCATGCTGACCGCGGAAGTGGGGGGTGTCGCGCCCAGCGATCAGGAAATCGCGCAATTCGTCAACGCGCTCGAGAACAACCCGCCATTCTCAGCGGTCAGTCTTGACTTCAGCAAGACCAGCATCGTGCGCGGAACACCGGCGCGTGAATTCAGAGTGAGTTTCAGCATCAACCTCGATGCGCACTACACGCTCGTCCCGTCTGCCGAGGCCGTGGCAGCCGTCCCCGAGGAATCCACCGATGGAAAGTGAGCGCCGGTACATTCTGACGTTGCTGAGCTTTGCCGCCGCTTTCGCGATAGGCGTGTACGTCCTTGTCTGGCCGAACTATCGCGCCGCGTCGTCGCTGAAAAGCGATATCGCGGCCTTGCGCGGCAAGCTCGACACCATCGGCACGCAGACGGCCACCGTCGAGAAGCTCGCCAAGGAAATCTCCGATGCGCAGGGCGAAATGGACCGCAGGTTCAAGATCATTCCTGAGTCTCCCGACGTCTCAGGGCTCATGAGCTAGCTTTCGTTGCCGATTGACGGCGACAACGTCATCGATCAGACCTTCCAGGCCGGTTCGCCTGCGCCCGCAGTGGTCGGCTTTGACGGCGGGCCGCAGCGCATGCCCATCACCGTTGATATGACCGGCTCCTTCCACTCAATTTTCTCGCTCATTGATCGCGCCGAATCGCTCCCTCGCCTCATTCGCGTGGCGTCGGTTCGCATCAATCGTCAGCCTGACCCCGATGATCGCCCGATTCCCAAGCTTCGTGCCACCATCAGTCTTGAAGCGATCTACAAGGCTCAGACATCCGCAGTCAAGGATCAATGATCATGCACGACAAACTCAAGGTCCTGTGGATTCAGTTGACGGGCGACAAGCGGCGACTCAGCATTCTCGGCGTGACTCTTCTGGTCGGGCTGCTGCTTTGGGCTCGACTCATCGTGGTTTCAAACATCCCGCGCACAGCCGTGGCGAACACGCCGGCTCCGGCGCAGGCAAAATCCGACCGACCCGCTGAGACCGAGGTCGTTCGCCCCGTTGAGAACCTGACCGCCCGGCTCGTCAGTGTTCCCGACCACGATCCCTTTGTTATCAGCCCCGTCTACTTCCCAAAATCAAACCCTGATGGGCAGATGCTCATAGAACCGACGAAGTCATCCCTCGATATGGCCGAGGAAGCTAAGGCCGCTGAAGCCAGGCGAACCCAGCAACTCACGGCGCTGGTCCAGTCGCTGAAGCTTGAAGCGGTGATGACGGGTCGCTCGATGGCCCTCATCAATGGCAAGGTCTATCGCCTGAGCGACCCTGTCACCGTCAAGCTCGATCCGTCCGTCTCGTTCATTCTTTCCATCGTCGAACAACGTTCCGTAACACTTACATGCGAAGGCCGAACATTTGAACTCAAGATCAGCACACCAGGGGAGTGACCCAGTCACCCCATCCCTGGCGAGGCAGGTAGGAGACCCAACGATTATGAAGCCCATCCAAGTCATCGCCGCTCCGAATTCTTTTGTGCGCACAGCGTCCGTTTATGCTGTGTGCGCAATCTTGGCAATGCCGGCCCTCGCGCAGAACTCTGGCGGTAAAGCCGCCTCCGCAGGTGAGGCGCCCCAGGTCGCCGCGCGAGGGGGTGACACCTTTGATGTCACCGTCCGCGATACCGACCTTTCCCAGGTCCTCGAAATGCTCGCCATTCAGGCCAAGCGAAACATCATCGCCAGCAAGAGCGTCTCCGGAACTGTGAACGCCAATCTCTACGACGTCACGTTCTCCGAGGCCATGGATGCCATCCTCAAGGTCAATAACTACACCTGGTACGAGGAAGGCAACTTCATCTACGTCATCACCAAGGATGAAGCCAACGCCATGGAAGCGGCCAAGAAGAAGACCGAAAGCCGTCTCTTCCAGCTCAACTACCTCGGCGCTGAAGACGCCAACGAGCTCATCACTCCGATGCTCAGCGAAAAGGGCAAGTCTGCCTTCCGTGGAAACGTCGAGCCGGGAATCAAGCCCGAAATCTCCAACGTCGGAGCGGATTCCTTCGCGTATGCCGCTCAGCTTGTGGTTACCGACTATCCCGAAAATCTTGATGCCATCGCATCCAAGCTCAAGGATCTCGATACGCCCCCCAAGCAGGTGCTCGTCGAAGCCACCATCATCCAGACCAACCTCGATGATGCTTCAGCATTCGGCGTGGACTTCAGCGTTCTGGCTGACATTAACTTCACCGATCTTACCGCTCCGCTGCTCCCGGTCACCAACCTGCTCAACGGAAACGACGCGGACACCGGCTTCCAGCCCTCCAACAACCACGCCGGCGCTGCCCAGACAAGCGTCGGTCGCACCAATCAGGCCGGTGGTCTGAAGGTCGGCATCCTCACGGATGACATCTCCGTCTTCGTCAACGTCCTTGATGAAGTCACCGACTCAAACGTCCTCGCGCGTCCCAAGATCATGGCCCTCAACCGCCAGCGCGCACAGGTGCTTGTTGGTACTCGCGTCGGATACCTCTCGACCACCGCTACGGAAACCACCACCACTCAGACCGTCGAATTCCTCGACACTGGTATTGAGCTGGTCTTCCGCCCCTTCATCTCCAACGACGGCATGATTCGCCTTGAGCTTTCGCCCAGCGTCTCTGATGCCCGTCTCCGCACCGTCACCGATTCCAACGGTCTCGGCGTGACGATCCCCGATGAGCTCACCAACGAACTCACCACCAACGTCCGCATCAAGGACGGCCAGACCCTCGTGCTCGGCGGTCTGTTCAAGGAATCCACCACCACCAGCCGCCGTCAGGTGCCGCTGCTCGGTGACATTCCCATCCTCGGTGCAGCGTTCCGCGGTCAGGATGACTCTGTCGGCCGCAGCGAGATCATGTTCCTCATCACGCCGACCATCGTGCAGGATGAGACCCTCTGGGAAGAAGGCGCTGATGCCCTCACCTACGTTGACTCCGTCCGCGTCGGTGCTCGCGCTGGCCTCCTGCCCTTCAGCCGAGACAAGATCTCACAGGGCTACAACCGTGAAGCCAGCGATGCGTTCGCAGCCGGCGACACCGAGACCGCTCTGTACAACATCAACCGTTCGCTCAACCTCCAGCCCTCCCAGCCTGAAATGATCCGCTTCCGCTCGATCATCACCGGCGAGAAGGAGAAGTCGCATGAACGCAGCATGCTTGAGCGCGTCTTCCGTCGCTCGATGACCCCGACCAAGGTCTCTCAGGCGACTGAATCAGACGATACGCAGATGGCCCAGTCTGATGCTACGGATTCGACCGACGACAGCCTGTACATGTCCGCTACCTCGGACGAGCAGAAGACCGCCGTCGCCAATCCGGATCAGGCTGTCACCGTCGATGATTTCCACGGTTGGAGCGAGGATTTCGCCCCCGGCATGGATACCGATGACTCCACAACCACGGATTCGTCATCCACTACGTCTGGGTCCGATAGCTCTTCTTCGACCTCTGGCAAATCCGCTTCCGCCGCAGGTTCAAGCAACTCCTCTGATATGTCCGAATATGGCGCCACGCAAAGCGTCGACATGACGGTTCACTCGCAGTCCTACTACGACTACCTCATGCACAACTTCTTTGCCGCAGTCAGTGTCAAGAACCCCACACCCCTGGGATTCCCCACCGATCGCACCGCTCAGCAGAATCAGGACATGGAGTTCCCTTTCACCACCTTCGATCAAACGCTCGGTTCGGCCGATTCCAGTGACGAGAACTAATCACTGAAGTCTCCGACTGAATACGTCGAAGGAAACCTCAGACAAGCCCCGAAACTGCCCGCAAGGCAGTTTCTTCTTTTCGGAGAACCTGCATGCGCTTCCTTTCGCTCCTCCTCCCCTCGGCTCTCCTCTGCGTCATCTTCTTGTCCGGTTGCAACGGCCCCACCAGCGCAGGCCTGAAGGCTCGCAGCGAGGCGCAGCAGCGTCTCAACATCATCAACGCACAAGTCAACTATCAGCAGGCTGATAACTTCTTCAAGACCGGCCAGTTCGACAAGGCCGCTCGAGAAATCCGCATCGCCATCGAACGCTATCCTGAGCTTGGCAAGTATTTCGTCCTTCAGGGCCGCATCCAGATGGAGCAGCACATGCTCCAGGATGCCCAGACGTCCTTCAACAAGGCTGTCGAAAAAGACCCCAAGAACGCCGAGGCACACTATTACGCCGGCATCGTCTATCAGCGATGGTCTGACGATGAGCAGGCCTACAGCAACTACAAGCAGGCCCTCGAACTTGATCCCAACAACATCAGCTATGTCCTCGCAACCGCTGAATCCCTCATCGCGCTCGGCGAGCTTGATGCCGCCAAGCAGGTCGTTGAGCCTCGCCTCAAGTACTTCGAGAACAACGCCGCCATGCGCCAGATTCTCGGCCAGGTCGCGCTTCTCCAGAACAATCCGCAGGAAGCCGTCAATCAATTCACGCAGGCTCGCCTCGACCGCCCCGATGACATGGCCCTCCTCGAGGAACTCATGTGGGCGCAGTATCGCGCGGAACTCTACTCCGCCTGCCTCGAATCGGTCACCTCGCTGATCGATCACACGCAGAATTCTCGTCCCGATTACTCAATGATGCAGGCCCGCTGCCTCACCCACATGGGTCGTCAGCCCGAAGCCCGCAACGTCTATGTTCGCATCAGCCGCGAAACCCCCGCCGATCCGGCCGTGTGGTCCGAGCTCGGCGTGCTCTGCTGGGATATGGGCGATTGGAATCGTCTCTCAAGTTGCGGTCAGCGGCTCATCACGCTCCAGCCCGATCGCTATGAAGGCTACCTCTACTCCGGCCTCTTTGAGCAGCAGCGCGGCAACACCGACAAGGCTCGCGAGCTCTTTGAGCAGGCCGCCAAGCGCGACACCGACTCCGCGCTTCCTCACATGATTCTCGGTCAACTTCTCCAGAACTCGGGCGACCTGGTGGCCGCACGCTCCGCCTACGCCAAGGCTGTGGAAATTGAACCGAACAACTCCGATGCAAAGGCTCTTTATCAACAGGTCTCTGATCAGCGTGTAACGAACGTGCCCGATTCTTCAGAATAAGCGCCGCTGCTTGTCTGTGGATCTGGTGGCACGCATCCCATAGGAGGGGAGTGCGTGAAAGCGGGAAAGATCGCCAGCCTTATCTTGATCTTTTTACACGTCGTCTTGTGCGGCGCTGTCTGGCTTTTCGCGCCCAGTTTTGCTTCGCTCAATGCTTTGTCCCCTCGCCTTCAGCAGCTTGCGCTGCTCGGCATCGTCTCGCTTGCTGTGCTTGCGATTTTCCTGCCCATCGGCTTTGTGCTCGACCGCACGTTCGCAGGCCTGCGCAAATACATGGAAAGCGCCGCCGTTCGCAGCGATGTCGGCTCATTCGTCGGCCCCAAGTGGGTTCAGCCTATCACTCGCGCATTTGTCGGCGCCATCGATCAATTCCGTCAGCGCGAGCAGGGCCTTCGCAACCAGCTAGGCGACCTTGAAATCCGCCATCGCGTCTCCGAGGCGGAGCGCCGTCAGATCGAAGCCGTGCTCCATTCTCTCCGCGATGCCGTCATCGTCACCAACGCCTTCAACGAAATCGTCGTGGTCAATCAGGCCGCGGCGGAGATATTCAACTTCGACCGAGCCAAGGCTCTGCACCGGCCCATCAACGCCGTCATCGAAGATCAGGAACTCTGCAAGCTCATCGCCGAGACTCGCCAGTCCGCGATCTTCGGTGATGCACGTCGCGTTGAGCACGCCATTCATTCCGGTGTGCCCGCGCCCT
>DASZQE010000530.1:0-4445 GCA_035550175.1 Phycisphaerales bacterium
AGCCCGAGTCCGGCATCGCCTACTCCCTCGATCAGGCCGTCGCCGAAGCCACGCGCATCGGCTACCCCGTGCTCGTTCGTCCTTCATACGTCCTCGGCGGACGCGGCATGGAAACCTGCTTCGATGAGGAATCCCTCCGCCGCTACATGCGCGATGCCGTCGATGTCTCCGAACTCGCCGCCGCCCCCGTCCTCATCGATCGCTTCCTCTCCGAAGCCATCGAAGTCGATGTCGATGTCGTTGCAGACTTCACTCCGCATGAAACCACCGCCTCCCGCCAGCTCGCGCTTCCCAAATCCGCCGGCAAGGCAGTTGTCGCCGGCGTCATGGAGCACATCGAAGAAGCCGGCATTCACTCCGGCGATTCCACCTGCACCCTTCCGCCCTTTTCGCTTGCACCCGACATCGTCAATCGCATCAAGGAACACGCCCGCCGCCTCGCCGAGCGCCTCCGCGTCCGCGGACTCATGAACGTCCAGCTCGCCGTCAAGAACAACACCATCTACATTCTTGAGGTCAACCCCCGCGCCTCACGCACCGTCCCCTACGTCTCAAAATCCAACGGCGTCCCCTGGGCCTTCATCGCAGCGCAGGTCATGATGGGTGCCTCCCTCGAATCCCTCAACGTGCATGAAGCCCCCGCCCAGAATTTCTTCTCCGTCAAGGCTCCCGTCTTCCCCTTCGAAAAATTCCCCGGCGTCGATGTCATCCTCGGCCCCGAAATGCGCTCCACCGGCGAGGTCATGGGTATTCACCGCGCTCATCCCGTCGCGCTCGCCAAGGCCATGATCTCCGCCTCCATCGCGCTCCCCGCCTCCGGCACCGTCTTCCTCTCCGTTCGCGATTCCGACAAGACCCACGTCGTCGAAATCGCTCGCTCCCTCGTCTCAATGGGCTTCAACGTCCTCACCACCGCCGGCACCAACGCTCTCCTCGCCCAGCATGGCGTCGATACCGAACTCCTCCGCAAAATCTCCGAAGGTGGTCGCCCCAACATTCTCGACAAGCTCTCCAACGATGAGATTGCCCTCATCATCAACACCGCCACCCGCAAAGGCGCACAGACCGATGAGGGCCGCATCCGCGCCATGGCCGTCCTCCGCCGCATCCCCATGATTACCACCATCACCGGTGCCCGCGCCGCCATCCAGGCCATCGCCGCCCTTCGCGCCGGCAACTGGTCCGTCTCCGCCCTTCAGGATTTCTTCCCCCACCTCGTGAGGAAACCACCGTCTTCCACTCTAAGCAAAGCGCGTACCGGATGGCCAAATCCTCAAGTTGTGTTTGGAGGCAATCTCTCGACGACACACATTTCTTAGTTCAGAATCCATAAAGTGAAACTCACGTACCAAAATGAGCGAATTACAAGGATGAGTATTGTTATTGCTAGGATAATGGCCACATTTGCCAAGGCTAGCACGGCCACAGAGCCTGGTTTTTCCAAGGATTTTTTCTGATATCTGATGAGGCGCGAACCGAACTCAAGTGCCGTCCGTAACGTTCGTGACATTTGATTTCTCCACTAGAAGATGCGAGTCTTTGATTGGAGTAAACAGGAAGCCGAAGATCGCTCCAACGGTCTTCGGCTCGTCCTTTATCAATACGTCGTTTCCCCACGATTAGTTCGCTCTTTGGCTCGAAACAATATTTTGGACGGCTATTTTGCTAGCAATTGGCGAATTCGTCGCTCAATTCTCACAGCCCTTCTGCTGATAGCGGAATGGCCCGAATACCCTAATTGCTCGGCAATACCTGATTTTGTGCGTCCCTGTCGTAATGCGAGAATGACCCGACGGTCTTCTGCGTCGAAGAAAGCCATTATGTCACGGAAAAGAATGTCGTCATATCCTGGGGTGTCAGTCCCGTCGTAGTAGGCACAGTCGTCCACCGACTCCACTAGAGTAATCTTCATTTTCGAGCGCTTTGAATAGAATTTTCTCTCAAAGTCTTCTTTGATCCATGAAAATCGATCAGAGAAATCTTCGTGAGCTGAACTTCCCAGTAATACATCAACTACGGGCTGTAATGACTTGATCGACTCGTTCCCACTTATCAAAAGATCAGCAATCCGGTTCCTATCTGAGGCGTCCTTGGAATCCCACAGGTATCCGCCGATTCTCGGTCGAGTTAGGACGAATTTCTCTCGTTCTTGACTAGGAATGTCTTCGTCCATCATCTTCTGTAACTTGTCGAGAGGACGCCACGAGTCATCTTCAAATGATGTAGGAGGAAGTTTTTCATAGAGATCGACTGCAAGGCGATAGAGACGGTTCATCCAAAACCGTAAATCTCCCGAAACCATGCGCAATGAGAATCGATCTGAAAATTTTTCTTCGCGAATCGTTTATGCTTTACTAGCCGCGACCAAATCCAGTTATCGAAGGCAGTCGGTATTTCTCGCACCAATTTCGTCAAATGATTCGCAACAATAATGTATCTTTTCTGATCAGTATACCGAAGCAGATTGTCGTCATTTAGGCATGACGGAGTTTCGACACAAGGCCAAAGCCAAAAGTTTGGTCGTGGTCTTTCAATTCCATGTGCTATCAGCGTTTTTTCCGGAAGCAGTGAGCCAAGCATTCCGTGGAGTTCGGTGTAGCCAAGGCAAGTTGGCGCTAATACCTGATTAGGGTTGTTGCCGGTCGCCAATCCGAGTTTCTGAACATATTCAAGCTCATC
Source organism: Phycisphaerales bacterium (assembly GCA_035550175.1). GTDB lineage: Bacteria > Planctomycetota > Phycisphaerae > Phycisphaerales > SM1A02 > DASZQE01. The sequence continues at coordinate 2,680 of DASZQE010000530.1, forward strand.
TTTTTCGCGAGCAAAACCTGAGCTTTGCTTTCGATTCCAATCGCAGACACGTGCAGTAAATTCAGTATCGCGGCCATCGTTTGGTGCATGAACTTGATGAATCTCGAGAGGACCATATTTCCACCGATCAATTTGTGTGATTTCAGCTTGAGAGAGAAAGGCGTTTGACAGGACTCGCATCGTGAAACCTCCAACGAATGGGTTGCCTATCAATACACGACATGAAGGCGTGGATGATGTGATTGAAATCTCTTGATATTGTAGAATTTTTCGCAACACCGGGATTCACTCCACGCTGCGAACACGCCAGGCGCCACACTGCGTCCTTCGCGCAGCGAAGGCGCTGTGTGCCAGTGCTGATCATTTTCCCCGCATCACCACAATCTTCTCATCGCGCACCGCCGCTCACTTCTCTTCCTCAAAACAGTGCAGCTTTGGCTGCACGAAAATAGCTCTTCTGAACTTCCGCGGGTGGGCAGGGGGGAATGGATAGCCAGGGGAGGACGGCCAATCCTTCCCTGCGCAGCATCTCAAAGTTCCTTCAATCACCCGCCTATCTGAAATCCCCGCTGACCTCTTCCAAACAACTCTTCAACTTCCAGAGCTATCCCCGCGCGCAATCAAAACTCTTCCCACCTCTCCTCGCCTCTTTCCAACTTCCTCCATCTTCTTCTCGCCCTTCATCCGCCGTTCGGGTCGCGCATCACTCCAATTTCCCTGTCCTACAATTCCCCACTTCAGACATGCAATCCCCTCGCTTTCTGCGATAATGAATGCTTACGAAATCCTGCATAGGGGCACGACTCCAATGATGGATCTCTTCTTCTCTCCTCAACACGTGTGGTTTGGCCTCCCCGCCGTCCTCGGCACGCTCTTCTTCCTCCTCCGCATGCTCCTCATGCTCATTGGCGGAGCGGGCATCGAGCTCGGCGGACACCTCGGTGATCTCCACACCGACTTGCACACCGACCTCCACGCCAGCGATGTGCATCACGCCGACGACCCTGGCGACGCTTTCAAAATCCTCTCCTTCCAGTCCATCGCCGCTTTCCTCATGGGCTTCGGCTGGGGCGGTCTCGCCGCCATCATCGGCCCGCATTGGGATTGGCCCGTCAGCTTCGTCTGCGCGCTTGCCTGCGGCATCGGCATGGTTTGGATTCTCGCTCTTCTCTTCCAGGTCCTCATTGAAATGCAAAGCTCAGGCAACGTGAACCTCAAAGACGCCGTCGGCTCCGAAGCCCACGTCTACGTCTCCATTCCTTCCGCCGGCGAAGGCCGCGGTCAGGTTCGCGTTGTCCTCAACAATACCCAGCGAATCGTCAACGCCGTCTCTTCCGGCCCATCCATTGCCTCCAACGCCCGCGTGCGAGTTCTCAACGTCAATGCGGATAACACCATCACTGTCGCCGAGGCGTAGTTCCCACACCGCCTCCGTGCAGGTATGTTTCGTCTGCGGTTTTCAACATCCGCATATCTCAGGTCTCAGAATTCCAAATCAATTTCAAGACCACCAACTTCGGGATGCACACAATGACTTTGCTCATCGCACAAAATGAAATCTGGCTCGGACTCGTCGGCGCGGTCGTCCTCATTTTCTTCTTCTTTGCGCTCTTCGCCGCCACGCGCTATCGTCGCTGTCCCTCCAACCGAATTCTCGTCAAGTACGGCAACGTCGGAACCAATCGCGCTGCAAAGTGCATCCACGGCGGCGCAACCTTCGTCTGGCCCCTCATTCAGGATTATTCCTACCTTTCCCTCGAGCCGAT
>DASZQE010000531.1:0-3571 GCA_035550175.1 Phycisphaerales bacterium
GACTTGTTGTATTCGTGGTCGCCCTGGGGAGAGGCAAGCGATTATTTTCCGAATCCGAATCGATACATGGTTGACGTCGGGCAAGCGCCAAACGCGCTTGATCTGCCTTCGCGGTCAACATCAACGCAGCTTTATGCCAACTGGATGGGCGGACTGTCCGCAGACTGGGGCAGCACGCTGCAAGCCGATCCGAGCAACCCAATCCGAGTGGACATCAACCCCGATGGCCAGGAGAGTCTTTCCGGCCGGATCATCAACAATTGCCCAACGACACTGCGAGATGTACTTGTGATCTGGGTCAAAAATTATCGCCCGACCCGAGTGTATTACGCGAACGAAAATGGCGTCGAATCAAATCACATCGGACTGCAGATGTCCGGGCAATTGATCGCAAGCGGTTCCGCGAGAGCGATACCGTCGCTGGATGCGGGATCGGCGATTGATCTCAGCGAAACATCCACGCGAGATCCCAAAAGACGGCTCACCGGCACCGGACTGAACTTATATTTCGACGAACAGCTTTCCGCTCGAGCAGGCGGAAGCTCCGGCGCGGCAACGGACCTGGACTGGCGACCGGCGTACAAGATGCTGAGCTTCTATTCCATGCTCAAGCCGCCAAAATACATGCATCAGCGAGATCAGTATCCAAGCTCCGATTCACCGCACTTCATCCGGTATCTCGCGCGAGAGCTTGATCTTTCCAATTGGCTGACACGGCCGTGTGTCATTGTGATCGGGTACGCTGTGGATTCGGAGTGCCCGGTGCCGTTGCGGATCGGCAACGGAGATTCAGAGCCGCCGGCTGATCCGGGCTCAATCACCGTTGTGCGATGGATTTATCCGCTGCCGATTGAAGATTCGATCGCCTTCCCGCCACCAGAAGCGACTGATGAAACGTCTGCGGCGACACAACCTTCAAAAACCGGAACATCATCCACTTCAAGCCACAAGACCTCGGGGTAATTTTCCACCATGCCGATGATCGAGACCATTAACCTCACCAAGAAATACGGTGAACTCGTCGCTCTGAACAATCTGAACCTGGTGATCAACCAGGGGGATTGCTTCGGCTTCATCGGCCCCAACGGAGCGGGCAAGACCACGACCATCAAGATTCTGGCGACCCTGCTGAAGCCGACGTGGGGTGAAGCGAGGATCGACGGCAAGGTGATCGGGTATCAGAACCCGCAGATCCGTCCACTGATCGGGTATGTGCCGGACTTCATGGGTGCGTATGACGACATGGTGGTGACGGAGTACCTGGAATTCTTTGCGGCGTGCTACGACATACACGGCAAGCAGCGCACGCAGGTCGTGAAAGACGTTCTGGAGCTGACGGAGCTGAACTACAAGGCAAACGCGGAAGTGAATGGGCTTTCTCGCGGCATGAAGCAACGGCTTTCCATTGCGAGAGTCCTGCTGCACGATCCGAAGGTGCTGCTGCTGGACGAGCCTGCTTCGGGACTGGACCCGCGGGCGAGAATTGAGATCCGCGAGCTGCTGAAGGAACTTCGGCGGATGGGCAAGACAATCATCATTTCATCGCACATCCTTCATGAGCTGGCGGAACTGTGCAACACGGTGGGAATCATCGAGCAAGGCAATCTGTTGTTTGCTGGCTCGGTGTCAGAGATCATGAAGCGAGCGAGCATGGGGCAGGTGGTCCACATCGTGGTGGAAGCGCGAGTTGAAGAGGCGGTGAACCTGCTGATGAAGGTGAAGGGGATCACCAAGGTGGATGTGACCCCGGTGGAGGGCATCGCGAGAATCGACGTGACGATTGATCCGCAGTCCGGGCTGCCTGTTTCAGATCTGCCGGCGCGATTGATTGCCGCGGGATTGCGAGTGTCATCGCTGCAACCGGAACAGGTGAATCTGGAAACAGCGTTCATGCGACTGACAAAGGGATTGGTGGCGTAGGGGGAAATGTGGTGCAACATCAAGCCGTGAACAGATGCTCATTCGAGCCGCCGACTCGACGTTGACCGTTTTCAGCGCAATTTGACGCATAAGAGGGGTCATGTACGCGATTCTCGCTAACCCCTTGCTCTTGAGGCTTGTTTTCGCGAAAATGACCTGTTCGACCCATTGTCCGGGCTGTGCGCCATGGTTCGGCACGTTAATTTCGAGAAATATGAAGACGGCGCATCTTCAAGACGGTTTGAGAACGAGTCTGCGACTGCCCCGCAGCGTTCCGCCAGCGGACGGGTTCCGCTTTGCCAGGTTCCCTCGCTAGGATGAGGGGGTTCATCAACGTGGTCATCATCATCGAATTCATCGCGTATCTGATTCTTGCCCTGTATCTGCTGGCATTTGCGCTGGTATGCGTGTACGGGTTGCATCGATACGTGATGGTTCAGGCATTTTTGCGGGCGAGGCGCACCTACCCGCTGGAGACAGCCGCTCCGTACAAGGGCACGGCCGGTTCGCTGCAAAGCGAGACAAACATCCCCGATGGAGACAGTGCCTGTGCGAGTCAACTCGGAACCGTGACGGTTCAGTTGCCGATGTACAACGAACGACACGTGGCTTCACGAATCATCCGTGCGGCAGCGGCACTGGATTGGCCGAGCGAGAAACTGCAAATTCAGGTGCTTGACGATTCCACGGATTCATCAGCACAGATCGCACGTCGCACATGCGAGGAACTCAGCGATGCGGGCGTGAATATACAGTACATTCACCGAACGAATCGTCAGGGATACAAAGCGGGTGCGCTGGCGAACGGGATGAAGTCGGCGTCGGGCGAGTACATCGCCATCTTTGACGCGGATTTTGTTCCTGCACCTGATTTCCTGCGACGAACCATTCCGGAGTTCGATCAGCCGGGCCTAGGCATGGTTCAGGCGCGATGGTCGCATCTGAACCGAGAGCGATCGATCCTGACTCGAGTGCAAGCGATTTTTCTGGATGCGCACTTCATCGTTGAGCAGAGTGCGAGAGCCTCAACCGGAAAATGGTTCAACTTCAACGGCACGGCAGGCGTGTGGCGACGGACGTGCATTGACGCAGCCGGCGGATGGCAGCACGACACACTGACCGAAGACACGGATCTTTCGTACCGAGCACAGCTTGCAGGATGGCGGTTCAAATTTCTGAATCACGTCGCGTGTCCGGCGGAACTCCCCCCCACTGTATCGGCGTTTCTTTCGCAACAACACCGTTGGCAGAAGGGGCTTGTTCAGACAGCGATGAAGCTGCTGCCGACAATTCTGCGATCGCCGACGCCGCTGCGCACGCGGATGGAAGCCTTTTTTCATCTGACCTCACCACTGCTGTACCTGCTGGTGCTGCTCATGATCGCATTGCTTCCGGGCATCATTATTTTTTCAGATTTCTACCGGGACCTGCACCCGCACATCAATTTCGCACTGACGGTGATCTTCCCGTTCTTCGGCATCTGCTCGACGACGACGTTCTATCTCGCCTCGCAACTGGGGCAAGGACGAAGCCTGTTGAGAACAGTGTGCCTGCTGCCCGCGCTTTTTGCGATCGGCACAGGACTGACGTGCAACAATTCACGAGCCGTTCTGGAAGCGCTGTTCCGCCGACAAAGTCCGTTCATTCGCAC
>DASZQE010000532.1:0-2392 GCA_035550175.1 Phycisphaerales bacterium
TGCCACGATCGTTGCGCCTCTGATCTTCGCGTATGTGATGGGGTGGTAACGTCCCGCGTCAATCCAAGTGTTGATTGAGAAAGGTGATGACATCCTTCTCAACCTGCGGATGTGAGTCCCGCAAGGAGTTGTGCTGCCCGCCGGGATATTCAATCAGCGTCGCGTAGCCCTCCGACGCATCACGCAGCATTCGTCCGTGCTGCACCGGCACGATCGTGTCCGCAGTGCCGTGCAGAATCAGCATCGGCCTGTGAATCATCTTGATGGCGTCCAGCGGTCGATCCGCATCGGAAATCAAAAGCCATGCGAGCGATTTGCTGAACGCTCCCGGCTCCGCGCCGCCGACCGCGCTGGCCGCAACCTGCCGCCAGCTCGCAAACGCCGACTCAAAAATCGCGCAGCGAATCTGTGGACGCTTCGCCATGGCGTCAATCGCGATTGCTCCCCCAAGTGATTGTCCGTACAGCGCTACACGCTGCGGATCGACATCCGGCCGCGCAAGAACACAGTCAATCGCAGCCAGCGTGTCCGCAATGAGGTCCGCCCGTCGCCACGCCGAGCCTTCACTCGCGCCGTACCCCCGATAGTCAAAAACGAAGAGATTAAACCCCGCAGCAGGAAGGTAATCCGTAAAGCCGATGTGCCCCGAAATATTCCCCGCGTTCCCGTGAACATGAATGATCGTCGGATACTTCACATCCGTGTCTGAAGCTGCGGATGCAGGACCATGAACCTGCGCCGCAATGAACCAGCCGTTGAGTTTCGTGCCGTCCGCCGATGCAAACGTCACTTCTTCGGCGCCTTTGAACCGACGCGAGAAGTCCGATCGCCCTGCCTCCGGGTGATAGAACAATCGCTCCGCACATCCGGTCAGTTTGAAGAAGATCGCCACCATGATCAGCGGGAGAAAATAGCGAACCGAAAGCCGCTTGAGTTCGCTTGGCTTTTGCGCCTTCGTGATCGAATCGGTGTTTGCAGGGTGCCCGGACATGGTGTGTGTCCTATGGATTCGCAGAATTCGGGGCCGCAACGAGTGCAAAAATGCTTTTTGGGAAGAAAATCCCACAAATTGCCGGGGAATTGAGTGAAAGCGACTCCTCGGCTATACTTGTTGTTCTTAATTCGATTGGATATGTCAGGGTTTTTGGAGCGAAAACGGCCATGATTGAGGCGTTGAAGAGCGACGAGATTGTGCAGCGACTTGGTGGACGATTCAAGCTGACCGCTTTGATTCAGCGTCGTTTGCGCGAGCTCGTCATTGATGGGGCTCGCCCGCTGGTTGAGCGCCAGGGCAAGACGGATCTCGAACTCGTGATTCAGGAAATCCTTGAAGAGAAAATTGCTCCGGACTTCAGCGACACCGGCTACAAGGTGCCCAAGGGCGCAATCAAGAAGAAGTGAGCCTCAAAGGCCGCAACATTCTCGTCGGCCTGAGCGGCGGCATCGCCTGCTACAAAGTGGCGACTGTTGTCAGTGCGCTCGCACAGGAAGGTGCGCAAATCACCGTCCTGATGACCGAAGGCGCAACACGCTTCGTCGCGCCGCTCACCTTCGGCGCGCTCTCGGGCAATGCGGTTCACACCGACCTGTGGGAGCAGACCGATTCCAGCGATCCGCAGCACATTCGCATGTCTCGCAGCGCTGAGCTGCTGCTCATCGCCCCTTGCACCATGGACATGATGTCCAAGCTGGTAACCGGCCGTACGGATGATGTGGTCAGCCTGGTCGCCTCCGCCATCGACCGGCAAAGACAGACTGTGATCATCGCTCCGTCAATGAACGAAGTCATGTGGAACCAGCCCGCCAATCAGCGCAACCTCAGGCAACTTGTCGAAGATGGCTATGAAGTCGTCGGCCCCGGCTCCGGTTGGCAGGCGTGTAGAACCGAGGGTGTAGGTCGAATGGCCGAACCAGCGGAGCTGATCGAAGCCGTAAAAAAATCACTGGCAATACCGAGAAAATAGCCCGGGAAACGGAAAAACACGAAAATTGGGGCTGGCGAAGCGGACTTGCCGTTTCATAATGGATGAACACCGTCTTTGCGCGATCTTTGCATTTCTTGTGCGCTGACGCCGGTGAAGTGGTCCAGAAGGGTCTCAATGGCCGGGGATGGGAAAGGCTGAAGCAGGTATGACCAGAATGAATTGGCGGGCATTGGGCGCACTCTGTGCAAGCACGGCGATCGGTTGTACTCAGATGGCCGGTGCTGCCGAAACAACAGTCCAGAACGATTCCTTCGTCAGTGGTGGGTCGGCTGTTGTCCAGGCTGGTTTTGTCGCCAATGAGCAAGCCGCGGCATGGCTCACGTCGCCCTGTGATGGCACCATTGTCGCTGTGCAGGTGGCGTGGCGCTCGTTGTCCGGCGGGCAGCCCCAGAGCATCGAAGATTCGA
>DASZQE010000533.1:0-1816 GCA_035550175.1 Phycisphaerales bacterium
GAGACCATGGGGGCTGAGTATGTGGTCGAGGAGATTCCCGAGAACCTGATCAAGAAGGCTGAAGCCTTCCATGCCCAGCTGGTGGAAACCGTTTCCGAGAACGATGACGAGCTGCTGCACAAGTTCCTGGAAGGCGAAACCATCAGCGTGGAAGAGATCAAGCGCGGTTTGCGGTCCGCAACCCTCGCGTTGAAGGTGTTTCCGGTCATCTGCGGAACGTCGTTTAAGAACAAAGGCGTGCAGCCCCTGCTGGATGCGGTGATCGACTTCCTGCCCTCCCCGGTTGACATTCCGCCGGTGGAAGGAAAAAACCCCGACAATGGTGAAGTTGTAATTCGCAAGGCGGAAGACGGCGAGCCGCTCTCGGCGCTGGCGTTCAAGATCATGAGCGACTCCTTTGTCGGGCAGCTGACGTTTATCCGCCTGTACTCAGGACACCTCAAGACCGGCGATGCCGTGCTGATTCCGGGCAAAGGCCGCTCCGAGCGTATTGGGCGTCTGCTGAAGATGCACGCCAACAAGCGCGAAGAGATCAGTGAGATTTACGCGGGCGATATCTGCGCCTGTGTGGGCGTGAAGAACATCACCACCGGCGATACGATTTGCGATCCCAACAAGCCGGTGGTTCTCGAAAACATCGAATTCCCCGCTCCTGTGATCTCGGTCGCCGTGGAGCCCAAAACCAAGGGCGATCAGGAAAAGATGGGCGTGGCGTTGAGCAAGCTGGCGCAGGAAGATCCGACCTTCCGGGTGCATACCGATGAAGACAGCGGCCAGACGATCATTGCAGGAATGGGCGAGCTGCACCTTGAGATCATCATTGATCGCATGATGCGCGAGTACAAGGTGGAGGCGAACGTCGGCAAGCCCCAGGTGGCCTATCGCGAGACGATCCGCAAGGCCTCGCAAGCCGAGGGCAAGTTTATTCGCCAGACCGGCGGTCGCGGACAGTACGGCCACGTCAAGATCAAGCTGGAGCCCAACGAGGCGGGCAAGGGATACGAGTTCGTCAATGATGTTGTGGGCGGCACGATTCCCAAGGAATACATCAAGCCAATCGATCAGGGCATTAAAGAGGCCATGGAGGGCGGCATTCTCGCGGGATATCCGGTGGAGGATGTGCGCGCCATTGTGTACGACGGCAGCTACCACGATGTCGATTCCAGCGAAATGGCGTTCAAGATCGCGGGATCGATGGCCTTCAAGGAGGCAGCGCGGAAGTCCAGCCCTGTGCTTCTGGAGCCGGTGATGTCGGTTGAGGTGGTGGTGCCTGAGGAGTACATGGGCGCGATCATCGGTGACCTGAACTCCCGCCGCGGCCACATCGACGGCATGGAGCATCGCGCCGGTTCGCAGGTGATCAAGTCGATTGTGCCGCTGAGCGAGATGTTTGGATATGCGACCCAGATGCGGACGCTGACCCAGGGGCGCGCAACCTTCTCGATGCACTTTGCGCGTTACGAGGAAGTGCCGCGGTCGGTTTCGGAAGAGATTATCGCCAAGGTGCAGGGCAAGACCACGGCGAGGTAGTGCGTTTTTTCCGGGTTCTCCCGGAGCAAGTGCTTGCGTTGGAAACATTCAGTCTTCGGGACAAAGGCAATACGGAGCGAACATGGCGAAGGAAAAATTTGAGCGGACAAAGCCGCACGTAAATGTAGGGACGATCGGGCATATTGATCACGGGAAGACGACGTTGACGGCGGCGATCACGAAGGTGTTGTCGAAGCATAATCCGAGCATCAAGTTCCGGAGTTTTGATTCGATCGACAATGCGCCGGAAGAGCGGGAGCGCGGCATCACGATTGCGACGGCGCAC
>DASZQE010000534.1:0-2506 GCA_035550175.1 Phycisphaerales bacterium
ACCGATTGCAAAAAGCGCGTGCAATGCGACGCGAATCGCGGGGCTCGTCACATCCCACACGACAAAACCGATCGGTTGCCACAGCGTCAGCAGTGCGATCATGCAGATGCAGGAAGCAAGCACGAACGTGCTGCGTTCAATCGGTTGAGGAACGAATTGCGTCCACCATTTCTTGAAGCCCGGCCGAGCCATCACCGAATGCTGAAAGCCGAAAAGCGCGATCAGACACAGATCGATCAGCACCGCCCGGCCGAGTGGAACTTCGCGCGGCGAGTCGATCGTGGTGACGAAATTGAGCCCGAAGTTGCCCAAAAACATCGCCATCCACGCATAAACCACCAAAAAGAGCGCGTGGCAGAAAAGTCCGTAAATGAAGAACAGAACACGTTTCATGCGAGATACTCCAAATTGCGATCAATTTCAGATTCTGTGACGTAGGAGTATCGGCGCGAAAATTGTTCTGACCAGTGTGCGCGCGGTCCACTTTTGCTTGACTTCAGGTACACCCGTGGGATATCAGAATGAAATCGCAGGCATTGCGCACAAAATTGAGGACTTGCACTGAAATTTCATCTCCGAATTTCACGCTGTGGATTCCCATGTGTGGGTTGTAAGATGAAAGCCTGCGATGTCGGTGGAAACAGAAAGAAACTACAGCATCAAGCGAGTTCTCGGCAGAAGCGTGCCGGAAATCGCTCGCTCCGTGCGCGTCGATGATCGCGTGCGCACCCTCGTGCCCGGCTTCGATGCCCCTTTTTTTCAAGCTGGTTTGGCCGGATATTCCGACGCAGCGATGCGTTTAGTGGCCAGAAAACACGGGTGTCCCTACTGCATCACCGAAGCGTTGCTTGACCGAACTTTGATTCGCGGCGGAAAAGGCAGGCGAAAGGAAGATCCTGAAGTTCTGCGCCGCGAAGCGTTGCAACTCGCAACTCCGCATCACAACGCTCAGCAACGCTCGACTTCGCGGCACAACACACCGCACACCGAAGCCTCGCGATGCGAACTATCGCAAAGTGATGCGCTTTTGCACAACGAATTCGAGCCGGGCGAAGAGCTTGGCGATCCGGAAGAAAATCGCATCGCAAGCGCGGATGAATTGATTGATCATCCGATTGCCGGACAAATCATGGGCAGTGATCCGTCGGAAATGGCGCAGGCGGCGGAGATTCTCGTTGAGATGGGTTATGACGTTGTGGATGTGAATCTCGCGTGTCCGGTCAAGAAAATGCGGAAGGCGAATCGCGGCGGACATTGCTTAACTGATGTCGAGCAGAGCGTGAAGATATTAAAGGAAGTTCGGAAGGCGGTGCCTGCGGAGATTCCGTGCACGGTGAAATTGAGACGCGCGTTTGATGACACTGCAGAGATGGCGGAGCGATTCGAGCGGATTTTCTGCGAAGCGTATGACTGCGGATATGCGTGGGCGACGGTGCATTGCCGGACGGTGGTGCAGAAATATCTCGGGCCGGGGCGATGGGAATTTCTGACGGATCTTGTGCGGAGACATCCGGACAAGGTGATTTTCGGAAGCGGCGACGTGTGGGGCGTGGATGATATTTTCGCCATGCTCGAACTCACCGGTGTGCATGCGGTGTCGGTGGCGCGCGGGTGCATCGGCAATCCGTGGATTTTCCGGCAGGCGCGAGAACTGATGCGCGGCGAATCGCCGACGCTTCCTTCAATCGAAGAGCAGCGTGAGGTTCTGCTTGAGCATTTTCGATTGAGCGTCGCGCTGCACGGAGAGAAGAAAGCAAGCAAGATGATGCGGAAATTCGGCATCAAGTTCGCGATCCATCATCCGCAGGGCGCGGACGTCAAGTTGGAATTCATCCGGTGCTCGACGATTGATCAGTGGAAGTCCGTGGTTGCGCAGTGGTATGGAGGAAAAGACGCAGTCCCGGCCTCCAATTCACTGAGCATCGCTCGGTGAAATGCGATTGCATTTGTGAACGCGGCGTCATCGGGCATATTTGATGAAGCGGACGAGTTGAATGAGGGCCACGTGAGTGCGAAGATGCGGGGATGAAGACACACACGATCAATTACAAAGACGGTTCGGATGAGTTCGAGGGGTTTGTCGCGAACGACGAAAAACTGGGCAGCGGAGGAGAGAAGCCTTGTGTGGTGATCTGCCATGCGTGGGGCGGGCAAGGCGAGTTTGAGCGTGAGAAAGCGAAGGCGCTGGCGGGGCTGGGGTACATCGGATTTGCGATGGACGTGTACGGCAGGGGGAAGCGCGGGAAAAACCCGGAAGAAAACACGAAACTGATGACGCCGTTGGTGCAGGATCGCGGGTTGCTGCATCGGCGGCTGGAAGCGGGCATGAATGCTGCGCGAAGCGTGGCGGGCGTGAACACGTCAAAGATGGGCGCGATCGGATTCTGCTTCGGCGGGATGTGTGCTCTGGACCTGGCGCGTCACGGATCAGCAGGACTCAGGGGCGTGGTTTCGTTTCATGGGTTATTCATGGCTCCGCCCGCGAACGTGGTGAAGCCGGGGAAGA
>DASZQE010000535.1:0-5422 GCA_035550175.1 Phycisphaerales bacterium
AGGATCGAGCTGCTGCTTGCAGTGAGTAACGTTCCTTCGCTCGCTCATGGGCGATTGTTCCCATTCGCTGGGTTGAAGCAGGATCGCTCCAGAGCCGGTCAATGGCGCGATCGAGCGCGGCGTCATCCTCATGCGGCACAACGATGCCTGTTTCAGCATCACGAACGTATTCATCGATGCCGAAGCAGCGGGAGACGATGACCGGTTTTCGAAAGAAATTTGCGTGAATGATTGTTGTGACTGCACCGGGGAGATTCGGCTCAAGAAAGCAATACACGCTGAACCGGGCATGCTGAAGCGCCGTCAGCGACTTGCGCTTGTCGGCGTTCGTGATGATCGTTGCGCCCAATGCCGCCAATTCATCCAGCGACTCGGTCTTGTATGTCGGCCTGGTGATGATGACAAGCGGAATGTTCCTCGATTTGCATGCGCGTGCGATGGGAAGAAACCGACGATTGGGCAATCCCATCGAGAGAATGTAGGGGTGGGGAAAGGGCGCCGGGTCGGTGTACTGACGATAGTCATCGAGTTCATCGGTGTGAATGGGAATGACATGCACACGCACAGGATCAAGGCGGTAGCGATCAATGCACATCCGCCGTTCGACTTCGCTGAAGACAGTCACCGCGTCGTAGCGCTGCATTGCGCGGGAAAGTGACTCAACTTTCTCCACGGGCCAGGGGCCATCCTGCGTGAATCCGACGTAGACCATCTTCGGGCGCGGAAACACGCGCGACGTGTGCCCGGAGAGACCGAGACAGATGTCCGTTGAAAATGTGAATGCGAGATCAACGGTGGAAATTGCTGCGAGCGTCTGCACATATTGCGTGTAGACATATGCGCGAGAGACTTTTTCAAATGGCTTGTAGGTGTTCTCGATGTAATGCGGCTCAAAATGATGCCGAGAGAACGGCGGAATGTGCGTCAACCAAGGCCAGTCGGAACCATCGGGATGGCGAGGCGCAACGAATGCCAACCGATGAGCAGGATGCCCCGCGACGGCAGACGAAGATGGCGATGAATGCGGAACCTGATTCAAGCTGACAAGCCCATTGAATGACAATCAGGCGAGCCGTGTGAGGGAAACGGCCCGCCTGAACCAATGGTTAATACATCGGCGAAACCTCCGACCGCCATTGACTGACGGCCGGAGGAGGTGAGAAAAAATCAGGACCAGTTGAGAATGATCATTGACAAATCTTCGATATCGACCTGACCGTCGGAGTTCAAGTCGCCGGGACACCCGCCTGAACAACTGCCCCAGTGCACCAGGACCACCAGTAAGTCGTCGATATCAACAACTCCGTCGCCGGTAATGTCGGCCAAAGACTGCGCGGCACACCCGTCACAGAAGATGACGGAATCAACCGCTGCTTCGGTGATCGAATCATTCGGATCATCACGAGCCGTGAATCGAGCCTTCATTTGAGCTGTAGGCGTGACGAACGATGAGAGGTTGTACGTGCGATTCACCCAGCCATTGGTGTTGCCGAGGTCTTCAAGCTTGACCCATGTGGAACCGTTGTTATTGGAAATTTCAACGGTCATGAGGTCGTTATCCAACTGCTGGCTGTAGAACCACAGTGCGACATGCAGTCTGGGCTGCGCCATTCCCTGCATGCTGACGGTGGGCGACGTGAGATAGGTGCTTCCGCCATCGACATCGGAATTACCAGGGCGATTGCCGGTGAGATAGCACGCACCGGAACCGTCGTAATCATGGATCGGGTCACCGCGCGTTCCATCACCTGCGGGCACACCGCGCTCCCACGCCCCATCGATGAGGTTGGCGGTGACGGAGACAGCCCAATTTGTGCCGTCTTGCATGTTGTATGTTGCACCGGTGGGAGGAGGCGGCGGCGGCGGATTTGTTCCTCCGCCGGATTGTGGGTTCAACTCAGCGGCACCGGCTGTCCAGTTTCCGCTGCTCGGGCGAAAATTGCCGTACATGTCGGTGATGACGCCATTGACTTTCCGAGCCCACGTGGCCGCAGAGGACGATGAAGGCGGAAGATACTGGGAGTTCAACGTGACATTTTCGTATTTTTCATTCGACACGACCGAGTATGCAGCCCACTGGGATTCGGTTTTGTATCCCGCAGCTTCAGACCAGTAGGGCCAGACATAGTGGCGGGCATTGGCAACCCACGGAGTGGATTGGGGAATGGCCCATACGTTTCGAGAAATCGATGAGAACACTCCAAGCCCTGAATCCTGCACCCACATGTTTCCGCTGGGGTAGTTGCCGGTGATCATGGCTGGAGCCACAACCAAATTGTTGGCGACTGTAAATGACGCATCGCCGGCACCGACATCAAAGAACCTGACGGTCGTGGTGTTGTTGTAGTGCGTGTTGTTCAGGACTTTCAGATTGTTGACGTTTCGATTCATGCTTGAGTCATAAGCCCAGGCTGTGATCGCAGTCCCGCCGTTGTAGCGAATGTAATTGTTGCGGAGCGTGGTCTGCTCGGCACCGGGATACAGGATGATTCCCTCATCAAGGATGGTGTTGCCATCAGCAACGCACCACTTTGCACGTTCGGAAGAAGCCCCAACAGCAAAGTTCGGCCCGATGAGGAGTCGTCCTTTTTTCAGGGTATTGCCGACGACGTAGGTGTACGTGCCGGTCATATCCCAAATGCAGCTCTTAATGGTGTTAGTGAGATTGTTCTTTCCGATGAAGACACGGGAAGTGTTTGCAAGCCGGATGTTGTGTTCCTCGATCGAATTTGCGACGGTGTTTCCAATGATGGTGAGGTCAGATCCTTCGCACCACACGAGATACCCGCCGATCGTGCCTGCCGAGTTGTCCATGATGAGCACACCCTGCGGAATACGGTTGCAGTTGATGGCGTCACCGACGTCGCGGAAATAGCAGTCGCGGATCGTGGAATTGGTGCCATCGGGCGACACGCCGACCGCGGTGTCATATTCCGGCGTGAAGGTGGTATCGAACTCGATGCCTTGGATGACGATGTCTTTGCAGGGATCGCTGAGCCGGCAGATCGAGTCATAGGAACCAGCGGTGGTCCATTTCCAGACGGGGCGATCACCTGAACCGTACGCACCCACGAGGACATTGTTCTTGTTGATGTCAGGGCCGGAAGTCACGGTGTAGGAACCACCGCGCTGGAAGAGAATCTCCGTATTGTTATTCATGAGTTGAAACGCGCGGGCGATCGTCTTGACCGGAGAAGTTGTTGACGTTCCGGAATTGCTGTCGTTGCCTGATGTTGAAACGTAAATCTTGGTGCGAGTGTCAGCAGACACGGTGACGGTCGAGGTTGTGGAGGCCACGGAGCCATCCTGAGCAGTGATGGTCAGCTTGACGGAATACGTGCCGGGGTTGTCATAAATGTGTGCGACGTTCCAACCGACAAGCGTGTTGTAACGCCCGTTGGGGTCGCCGAAATCCCACTGGTAGAGAGCGGTGGAGCGATCGCCGGCGTTGAGCGTGGAACTGAGCGCATTGACATGAATCGCATACGGCGCCATCCCTGAATTGCCGAGGGAGGTGATAACCGGGGTCGTGGCAGCGGATGCTGAAGCGGCGAACAACAAGAAGGATAAAAGAATCAGGCCGAGCCAGCGCGAGCGACTCGCGCAGTAAAAGCGTGGATGGGAAAACATTGCAAGACTCCTGGAGTCCGGGGTTACACTCAATGACTGCGCGGAACCCGCGAAGCGTCAGCGCGAATCATGTGAGCCAAGATGAACAGGAACGTACGGCACCCCACCGCCCCACTCGCCGTGCTTGAAGCACACCGTACATACGAGCGATCAGAACTGAATCGCCATCGGCGGGGGCCGAAGCGAAAGAAGCGGCCTTAGGCAAAGCAGCTTGAAGCGGCTTGTGCAGGCTGGATTCGTTTGCATAGGAGCAATCCTCCGTGATTGACGCCCGGCATGAAGGCCGGTGACGACCGTTCCACGATCGTTGATCATGCAAGGAGGTACATGTTCACCAATACCTTTGCACGAACAGATTGTCGAAACGCGTCACTCCTTAATTGTGCCGATTGTCGGGTGGACCAAAGAACGCCTGTGAACACATTCCCTCAACCACAAACGTTTCCCCCGGAATTCTGCAGGCCCCAATGTGCGAAGTTGTCACCCGGTCTCCGCGACCGAATCCAATACGGTGGCAGAGAGCGAATGGTTCCCGGAAGGACGAATTCAATACAGAGAAATTTCTGCACAGAATTCTCGACACATTCAAGAGATTCCTGAATGTGGGCGTACAAGTATCGAAATCCGATACCCTGTTCAAGGCGTGATGTCAACGGATTTTGGAATTCATCACAGACAATCGCGCAAAGCGATCATCAACAAATACTTAGAGCGAAAAAAATTCTTAAAACCATGTTTGGATTTACTAGCACTTGCATTCGTGCATTTCTGCGCGGGGTCAGAGAAATCGGGACTGATCCTCATGTGACGAATGAATGTTCCCATGTGCGAGCAGCAATGCGGTTTGTGGATGGCGCGAGCCGATAGGTGTGAGCATGTCGGACTATGTGGTCATCGGATGCAACGGGCAAATCGGATATGAGCTGTCACAACTCTTGTCGGCTGACGGCGACGTGCTCTCGCTGGATCGCGCCCAGCTTGATCTGCTGCGGCCGATGGACATTGAGCGCGTCATCACCAAGTCAAGGCCGCGAGTGGTGATCAATGCCGCTGCGTACACAGCGGTTGATCGTGCGCAATCAGAGCAGGGCGCGGCCCACGCAGTCAATGCGGAAGCGCCTCGCGTCATGGCTGACACATGCGCGATGATCGGCGCAGCATTCGTGCATTATTCAACGGATTACGTCTTCGACGGCGAAGGCACACGACCATATCTGCCCACGGACACGCCGGGGCCGGTGAGCGTGTACGGCGCCACGAAGCTTGCAGGCGAACTCGCTGTGCAAGCGAGCGGCGCGAAGGCGATCATTCTCCGCACCGCGTGGGTCTACAGCCTGCGAGGCCGCAATTTTGTGCTGGCCATTCTCCGCCAGGCGGCGAAGAAGCCCGAGCTTCGCGTTGTCCGAGATCAGATCGGCTGTCCGACATGGGCACGCTCCGCGGCCCGTGCGACCCGTGACATGCTTCGAAATGCCCTTGTGCAAGATGAACGCGGCTGGAACTTCGGCGGCAAGGAGGGCATCTACCACGTGACCTGCAGCGGGCAGACGAACTGGTTTGAATTTGCAAGGAAGATCGTCGCCCTTGCGCCGCTGCCGGCCAAGCCAGCCATCACGCCTGTGCAAACCAGCGAATTTCCCACCGCTGCACGCCGACCGAAATACTCCGTCATGGATTGCTCGTTGACGGAGCGGACATTCAACACCCGCATGCAACCGTGGGAAGAGGCGATCACGGAAGCGATGCGCGAATTCACGCTATCAATTCTCGAACCCTTGTGACTACACGCTGG
>DASZQE010000536.1:0-2094 GCA_035550175.1 Phycisphaerales bacterium
CAGTGTCGTTTGCAGGTCGGCCTGCTTGTTGAAGCCGAGCAGGATGAGCGTCGCGGTCAGAATGAACCAGAAACGTCGGAGATTTCGTGCGTCGGCATGCGGCGGTGCGATCGGATGCATCGCACGATGCGCGCAGATCAGCGCAGCAATCACGTAGCCGGCAAAGGTGAGCCATCCGACAAACGTGGGGTCGTTATTGAAGGAAAATGCAAGCACGGAAACTATGGACCAGGAACATGCTGAGCGCGATTCAGCGAATAATTCACAATCAGGTGTGATCGCGTGTGGGCGAATAGACTTATCGACATGAATACGTCGGAACTGCAAGACGTGGTTCATGAAACGGCGGGAGATATCAAGACGCCGAAAGCCGGCGAAAGCGATCGGTTTTTTGCAGACCTGCCGACGCTGACGAATTTCGCGGATGTGGCAAAGACCGAAAGCTACCGCGAGCTGCCGACGGATTGGTGCGTGGGTGTGGCGGACGTGGCGGGTTCAACCGCCGCCATCGCAGAAGGCCGATACCGCGACATCAACTTGATCGGCGCATCCGCGATTGTGGCTGTGCTGAATGCGACGCAGCCACGCGATCTGCCCTTTGTCTTCGGGGGCGATGGAGCCACGGTCTGCTTTCCGGAGAATTGCGCGAAAGATGCGTGGAAAGCCCTCCGTGGAACACAGCGCATGGCGAAATCACAGTTCGGCCTGACATTGCGATGCGGAATCGTTTCCGGCAGGGAGATTGCTGACGCCGGCCGGCGCGTGCTCGTGGCGAAGGTGCATGTCTCGGAGAGTTACAAGCAGGCAGCGTTTGCGGGCGGTGGAATCTTGTGGGCGGAGCAGAAAGTCAAGGAAACAGAACGTGCGGATGATCCGAGCGAACATGTCGAAGCGGATTTTTCGGGTTTGGAATGCCGTTGGAATCCGATCGTGAGAAAAGGCAACGAGTTCGTCTCGCTGCTCGTGAAAGCGGAAGGTGATCTTCCTCATCGTGAGCGCGTGTACCAGGACGTGATCGCAAAGATCGCTGGCATCTATGGAACAGATGTGCATGGCAAGCCGGTTACGGAGCAATCCCTTCGATTGATGTTGAGACCAGCAGGTCTGCTCAAGGAGGTCAAAGTTCAACAGGGCAACCGTGGACAGCTCGTGAAGACGTTGAAGGCGTTGTATATCTGGCTCGAAACCGCTGCAGGAGCGGTCTTCATCAAGTTCGGCATTCGCGCGGTCGGTGTCAATTGGAAGGATTATCGCAAGGAACTGATCGCCAATACGGATTCGCGGAAATTCGACGATCTGCTTCGTGAAGTTCGCAGCGGAACTGAATTTCAGACCCGGCAACTGCGCGAATTCCTCGAAAGCAGAATGACTGCAGGTGACCTGATCTACGGGATGCACGTGGCCCAAAGCGCGCTGATGACCTGTCTGATCTTTGAGCGCGGCGGAAATCACGTGCATTTCGTGGATGGAGCCGACGGCGGATATGCAATGGCGGCAAGCGAACTCAAAAAGCGAATGGCGATCCGCAAAGGGTGAGGCGGTATGATGCGTCGGCGATGGGAAGAGAACGCATCATTTCAACTGCGGAACAGACCACGACGGATGAGCCGGCGGTCATGACCTCGCTGCGCCCGAGAAAAATGAACGAATACATCGGTCAGGGCGAACTCGTCGAACGAGTGCGTCTCGCGCTCGATGCTGCGAAAGGTCGTGACGATTCAATGGAGCACGTGCTGCTGCATGGGCCGCCAGGCCTCGGCAAGACCACGCTCGCGCACGTGATTGCGGAAGAAATGGGCACCAAGGCCTACGTCACGAGCGGCCCGGCGCTGACGAAGGCAGGAGACCTGGTCGGCACGTTGACACGCATGCAGGCGAACGATGTGCTGTTCATTGATGAGATTCACCGGCTGCCGAGCGCGGTCGAGGAATACATCTATCCCGCAATGGAGGATTTCAAGATCGACTTCACGCTGGATACCGGCATGCACGCGCGCATGATGACCTACCAGCTCAAGCCCTTCACACTGATCGGCGCGACAACGCGGGCGGGGTTGCTGACGGGCGCGCTGCGGAGCAGATTCGGGATCACGC
>DASZQE010000537.1:0-5493 GCA_035550175.1 Phycisphaerales bacterium
CGACAGTGGATTGTTCCTGAATCTTATTGACATGCAGACACTGGATCGCAGGCCGGTGGATCAATCCGAAGCAGGAGACATGCGCGAATATGAATTTTCGCCAGATTCGCAGTGGTTGGCGTACACGAAACCGTTGAAGAACGGGATGAACGCGGTGTGCATCTATTCGATCCGAACGGGACGCTCGGTGATGGTGAGCACGGGATTGCAGCGTGACAGCGAACCGAAATGGGATCCGGCGGGGAAATATCTGTTCATGTTTTCCGACAGACACATGAACCCCGTGCTGGGGACGATCGATCTTGAACACGTGCTGGTGAACACCACGGAAATCATTGCAGTGGCATTGGCGGAAGGCACCCCTGCGCCCACGAAGGAGGCTGCGAAGGCGGCGGGGTTTGATCTTGAATCGTGGGCGAGCGGCGGCAAGGCGGATGAATCGAAGGATGACCCATCAAAGAGCGATGCGAATGAAGCAGGCGATGACGCGGCCAGGGGCGGCGGCGACAAGAATGCGGATGTGCAGGCTTCCAAACCCGCAGCGCCGAACGTGATGGTGGTGGACACGGAGGGGATTTCAGACCGGCAATACATGCTCGCAGTTGAGCCGGGAAATTACGGGCATCTGGAAGCTCTCAACGGCGGGGTGTGCTACTTGAGCGAGCCGCTTGAGGGAATAATGGATGAAGTGTGGCCGGCGCCGCCGCTGGGTGTGCCCAAAGGAACGCTGAAGAAGTTTGACTGCATGAAGGGTGAAGAGAGTGTGCTGGCTGCGGGCGTTTCGGAATACGCGATTGACCGCGAGAAGACGCATGCGGCCTACCCGAAAGCCGACAACACGGGATTCACGGTGATGTCGCTGGGCGGAGACGGAGAACCGAAGCAGGTCGATCTGTCAGATGCGCAGATGCGCGTGACGACGAGTGAAGAGTGGAACCAGATTCTTGATGAAGCGTGGCGGCTGCAGCGTGATTTCTATTGGGCGAAGAATTACGTCGGCGTGGACTGGGACGCCATGAAAACGAAGTACGAAGCTCTCTTGCCCAGAGTCGGCACGCGCGAAGAACTGAACGCGGTCCTCGGCCAGATGTTGGGCGAGCTCGGCACAAGCCATGAATATGTGTGGGGCGGACAGATGGTGGACAAGGCGAAGCCTGTCAGCGTGGGTCTTTTGGGCGCGGACATCGCGATCGCGAACGGTATGGTGACGATCACGCACGTGATTCAGCGCCCGGAGTGGGCTGAGGACGTGTACAGCCCGCTGGGTCAGAGTTACCTGAAGGTGAAGGACGGAAGCGTGATTCTGGCGGTGAACGGAAGAGTGATGACCAATTCCGGCGACTTTGAAGACTCGCTGCAGGACATGGCTGAGAAATTCGTGAAGCTGAAGATCGCGGATGACGCTGCGGGGACGAACACGCGCGAGATCACCGTAAAAACACTGGATGACGAAGCGGACCTGCGATACGCGGCGTGGGTTGAACGAAATAGAAAATACGTGGATGAGAAATCGCAAGGCGTCATTGGATACATGCACATGCCGGACATGGACGGCAAGGGGCTGTCGATGTTCAGCAAATTGTTCTACGGGCAATACAACAAGAAAGCGCTGGTGATTGACGTGCGCGACAACGGGGGCGGATTCGTGAGCCAGATGATCATTGAGCGACTAAGAAGAAAACCGTGGGCGTATTCGCAGCCGAGGGCGGGCGTGACGGAACGTGTGCCGGAGATGGGCGTGAACGCGCACATGGCTGTGCTGATCAATGAACACGCGGGTTCGGACGGCGATATTTTCCCGGCAAGCTTCAAGATGCTGGGCATGGGACCGCTGATCGGAATGCGGACGTGGGGCGGAGTCATAGGGATCAACGGGGACAAGATGACTGTGGACATGGGAATGACGACGCAGCCGATGTCCGCGTGGTGGGAAGCCAAGGGCGGATGGACAATTGAGAACCACGGTGTGGACCCGGACATCGTGGTGGACATCACGCCCGGGGACCGTGAAGAAGGACGCGATCCGCAGTTGGACAAAGCGATTGAAGTGCTGATGGAGAAGCTGAAGACGGAACCCATTGTTGAGCCGATGCCGCCGGAGCTGCCGGTTCGCGTGCAGCAGTAATTTCGGAATCGGATCAGGAAGGACATTGATGGGACAACGGTGGCGATGGCGATTGTTGCGAGCAGGCTCTCTGCGGTTGGACGGCGGAGGGATGTTCGGCGTCGTGCCGAAAACGCTCTGGAGCAGGATGGCGGAGGCGGATGAGCAGAATCGGATTGGTTTGCAGACGAATTGCCTGCTGCTTGAGAGCGAATCGGGAGAAAAAACGCTGATTGAAACGGGCTTCGGCGGAAAATGGAGCGAGAAGGAACGCGGGTTCTACGCACTTGAGAAGCGAACGGTGGAGGATGCGCTGCAAGAGGTGGGCCTACGCGCGGAGGAAATCGGGCAGGTGATCGTGACGCATCTGCATTTTGATCACGCGGGCGGATTGACGAAATTGAACACAGCAGGCGAGGTGGTGCGGACGTTCCCGAACGCAAGAGTGTTCGTGCAGAAATTGGAGTGGGAAGATGCGCTGGCGAACAAATCGACGATGACGAAGACGTATTTGCGGAATCATCTTGATCCGATTGCGGGATGCGTGGAGCTGGTGGACGGCGAGCGCGAGATTCTGCCGGGGGTGACGGTGTGGCCGGTGCCGGGGCACACGTGGGGTCAGCACGCGGTGCGGTTTGAGGATGAGCAGGGCGTGGTGTGCTTTGCTGGAGACGTCATACCGACCGCGAACCACGTGGGTCTGGCGTTCAGCATCGGCTACGACATGATGCCGTACGAGAACATGCTGACGAAGAAGAAACTCCTGGAAAGGGCGGAGCGCGAAGCCTGGCGACTTGCGCTGGATCACGAGCCGGGGCATGCGGTGATGCGCGTGAAGCACAATGAAGGCGGGAAGTTCACGTTTGAGCAGGCGTGAGTTCGGTGATGAGGTTGATGAGGCGCCTTGCTTGGATGCTGCGGGTGAACGAGTTGACGAGCGCGAAGTCGGCGACTGGCAGGAATGAATGTGAATCGTGCTGGGCGATTTTGAGGAGGACCTCGGCGATGGCGTGCGAATTCATGCCGAGGTGAAGCCCACGCTTGGTGCGCGCGAGGAGTTCGCCGACGGGCGAAGCGGATCGGGGACCGACAGCGAGAATGGGGGCGGAAGCAGCGAGATATTCGAAGATTTTGCCGGTGAGCACGCCGGCGGAGGGATTGTGCCAATCCAGGAATAAGAGGATGTTCGCATCGCGAACGAGGCGGAGAGCCTCGGTGCGGGAAAGCAGACCGTGGTTGATGACGAGGTCGGAAATGTTGAGCGCATGAGCGGGCGCAAGCAGACGCTCGACGCTCTGGCCTGCGAGATGCAGACGGAAACGATCGCGAAGATCGGTGCGTTCGCGAGCGATGAACGCGAGAGCTTCGAGTACAGGCAGCGGAGCGTGGCCTGATGGATAGTAGGTGCCGGCGTAGACGAGATTGATGCGGCCCTCTCGCGGGAGGAACGGATCGGCAGGCAGCGAAGTGAAGGTGTCGGGATCAAAGCCGTTGTAGATGATTTCGACGGTCGCTTCGGTGCGTGAAGAGAGATGATCGGCAAGCGGCTGACTGACGGTGGTGATGAGGTCCGCGTTCTGAAGCACACGCAATTCGAGCAGATGTTCGCGCAGCGTGAAAGGGAATAGGCCGTGATGAAGGTGATTGCGGGTCCAGAGGTCGCGGAAATCCTGCACCCAGAATTGAGCCAGCCGGCGGGTCTTGAGTGCAAGCGCCACGAGGTGCGCTGTGTAAGGCCCTGATGAAGAGACAACAGCATCCCACGGACCATGTGCTGCGGCCCATTGAACGGCGGGCTCGACCCAGAAATCCGTGAGATCCGGTGCGCGAACGGAACAGTATGCACCGGTGTATTCACGAAATCGTCGCAGCGCGCGGATGATGGGATTGCTTGAGCGTCTGACAAATGACTGTGAATCGTGAATCACTTCACCGAGAGTTGATGACGATATCGGCGTCGAGGATTTGTGAACACGGCGAAGCCGCTCTAGCACAAGGGGAATTGCAAACGGAATTTCGATCACTTCAACACCTGGCGATGGCACATCAAAGCCGAGTTGATCTGCGCGTTTGGCGGTGGTGAGCACGGTGACGGAATGTCCTGCCTGCGCCCACGCGCAGGCGAATGCATGCACGCGGCGCGAGGCCACGGCGTTCTGCGGCGGATAATACGGAGAGACGAGAAGAATCTTCATGCGCGAGCGGAGGAAGGATGGGGGTTGGAAGATGCAAGTGTGGCAGCGTAGTGATCGAGCAGATTTTGAATATATGAGGATTCACTGCGGGAAGACAGGTGCTTCGAAGCATCAAAAGCGTTCAGCGTTCCCGCGCGAAACGCAGCGTGAACTTGCCTGAGCGCTGCGGCCAGCGAGGCGGAATTGCCGGGCGTGAAAGTGAAGCCGACCGCGGAGTCGTTGACGATTTCGCGCATGCCGCCGAGATCGGAGACGAGGAGAGAGGTGCTAAGCGAAAGTGCCTCGGTGAGCGAGAGGGGATCATTTTCAAACCAGAGCGAGGGAAGCACGAGGACGTGGGCGGAGGCGATATGTTCAAGGGCTTCGGCATGAGTCAAGCTGCCGAGAAATCGGATGTGTTCACGATGCGGCGAGGCATGTGCAGCGGCCTGTACGCGATGGATATCGGGTCCGTCGCCGACGATGTCGAGATGAATTGGCGGATCGATGGGGAGCGCGCGTATGAATTCGACGAGGCCTTTTTCGGGAGCGATGCGGCCGACGAATATGCATTGGAGGTGCGGGGGCCGGTCGGCGCTTTGAAACGATGAAGCGCTTTGAGGGGGGGGATTGGGAAGCCAGTGAGCGGGAAGGTTGTGAGCGAGGAACCGATCACGAAGGAAGCGGCTGGGGGCAAGAATGCGATCAATGGAAGCGCGAAGATTTCGGATACGGTAGTTGATGATGTGCTGAAGGATGCGGAGTTTTGAGCGGGCGATCGAATGTTGATCCCAACGATTGAAGATTAGATATGACCACTTGGCGAGACGTGCGGAGTCCGCAGGCATGATGCGGCCGTGCGGAAAGATGGTGCAGCCTGGGCTGGGGCAGATCAGGTGATAATCGTGCGCAGTCATCACCACCCCCCCACCTTCTTGAGCAATGCGTGCTGGAAGTGTCGGGCGAAACAACGTGAGTTCAGCAAGTATTCCCGGCGAAAGCAGGTGATAGAAATTGTGCAGATGAACGATATTGGGAGTGAAATTGCGAAGCATTTTCGCAAACGCACTCCGTGCATGCGAGTTGTTGATGTAGCTCCATGCTGTTCTGCGAATGCCGGGAACGGAATCGGCGGTGAAGATCTCCACTTCGTGACCGTGCGCGCGGAGCAGATCGGCGGTGCGAAGCATGAGGAGTTCTGCGCCGCCGAGGGTG
>DASZQE010000538.1:0-2057 GCA_035550175.1 Phycisphaerales bacterium
GGCGGAAGCGCAATCGCATTCGATGATTGAATCGGTGTTGCAGGAGACGCGGGTGTTTGATCCGCCGGCGGATTTTGATGCGCGGATCGGCGGGGCGTACATCAAGAGCCTGGATGAGTACAAGCGGCTGCACACAAAGTCGATCGAAGATCCGGAAGGATTCTGGGGGCCGATTGCGAAGGAACTCACATGGTTCAAACCGTTCGGAAAAGTTGTGGAGTGGAATTTGCCGGATGCGAAGTGGTTTGTCGGAGGGAAGACGAACATCTGCCACAACTGCGTGGACCGGCAGGTGGAAGCGGGAATCGGGGATCAGACGGCGATCATCTGGGAGGGTGAACCGGAGGACGTGCCGAGTTCGCTGGCGAAGGATCAGAAGCACGGGCATGAAGTGCGGAAGCTGAGCTATAAGGACCTGCAGCGCGAGACGAGCAAGCTGGCGAACGTTCTGAAGGGACTGGGAGTGAAGAAGGGGGACGTGGTGACGATTTACATGGGGATGGTGCCGGAGCTGGCGATTGCGGTGCTGGCGTGCGCGCGGATCGGCGCCCCGCACTCGGTGATTTTCGGAGGGTTCAGTGCGCAGGCGATTGCGGACCGGGTTGTGGATGCGAAATCGAAAGTGATTCTGACGTGCGATGGCGCGTGGAGGCGAGGGAAAGTTGTACCGCTCAAGGACAACGTGGATGCCGCGTGCGGGATGACGGACCTGGTGGAGAAGGTGGTGGTGGTGAAGCGATGCCACAATGAGGTGTCGTGGCATGATGCGCGGGACCACTGGTATGCGGATTTGATGATGGGGGCGAGCGAAACGTGTCCGTGCGCGGAGATGGACAGCGAGGACATGCTGTTCCTGCTGTACACAAGCGGATCAACGGGGAAACCCAAGGGCATCATGCACACGACGGGCGGGTACATGGTGCATACGTATTTAACTTCGAAATATGTGTTCAACCTTGTGCCAGGGAAGAATCACGTGCATTGGTGCACTGCGGACATCGGGTGGGTGACGGGGCATAGTTACATTGTGTACGGCGTGCTGCCGAACAGGGTGCCGACGCTGATGTATGAGGGTGCGCCGAACGCGCCGAGGGAAGATCGATTCTGGGACATCATTGAGCGGCACAAGGTGACGCAGTTCTACACGGCGCCGACGGCGATCCGGGCGTTCATGAAATGGGGCGATGAGCATCCACGGAAACATGATTTAAGTTCATTGCGGGTGTTGGGAACGGTCGGCGAGCCTATCAATCCGGAAGCGTGGATGTGGTATCACGAGATGATCGGCGGGAAGCGGTGCCCGATCGTGGACACGTGGTGGCAGACGGAGACGGGTGGGCACATGATCACGCCGCTGCCGGGCGCGACGCCGACGGTTCCCGGGAGCTGCACGCTGCCGTTCTTCGGGGTTGATGCGGCGATTGTGAATGAGAAGGGTGAGGAGCAGAAGGCGAACGTGGGCGGGCTGTTGGTGGTGCGGAAGCCGTGGCCGAGCATGCTGCGGGGAATTTACGGCGATCGTCAGCGATTCATCGACACGTATTTTTCACGAGTGCAGGGGATGTATTTTGCGGGCGACGGAGCGCGGCGGGATGAGCGCGGGAACTTCTGGATCATGGGACGGGTGGATGACGTGATCAACGTGGCGGGACATCGGCTGGGGACGATGGAAGTGGAGAGCGCGCTGGTGAGCCATGATGCAGTGGTGGAGGCGGCCGTAGTGGGGATGCCGCATGAGATCAAGGGAACGGGGATTGCCGCGTTCGTGACACTGGAGCCTGGGTTCGCAAAGAAAGTGGAAGCAGGCGAGAAGGGAACGGGGGAAAAGCTGAAGAAGGAGTTGATGGAGCACGTGGCGAAGGAGATCGGGGCGATCGCGCGGCCGGATGTGATCCGATTCACGGATGCGCTGCCGAAGACGCGGAGCGGGAAGATCATGCGGAGGTTGTTGCGGGACGTGGCGGCGGGGACGGATTCAAAGCAGGACACGACGACGCTGGAGGATTTCAGTGTGGTGGCGAAGTTGAGGGAGGGGGAGGAGGGGTGAAAGAAAAACG
>DASZQE010000539.1:0-5711 GCA_035550175.1 Phycisphaerales bacterium
AGCGTTTCCGCTGTGTTCGCCGCCTCCTGATACCGCTTTTCCTGCGCCAGCACGTTGATCAGGTTCAGCATCACCGGCGGGCTGTTGTCCATCAACTCCAGCGCGGCCAGATACTGATTGATCGCATCCGAATTTCGCCCCACCTTCTCGTACGCAGCCCCAAGGTTCACCCGCGCCGGCCCGTTTGATGGGTCCACATCCACCGCATGCTCCGCGAATGCAATCGCGCTTCGCGGATCATTCATCTGCAGGTACGAAGTCGCAATGTTCAGGTTCGCCTTGAAATTGTCCGGCTGAATCGTCAGCGCTCGCTGATACGCCTTGACCGCGTCCACCAGCCGCCCCAGCATCTGCAGCGCAAGTCCGTGCCCGTATTGCGCATCAAAATTTCGCGGCTCCAGCTTCGCCGCGCGTCCATACGCAGGCTCGGCCTTCTCGTAATTCTCCTTCACCATGTAGATGTCGCCGATCCCCACGTACGCAGTCACGATCGTGTTGTTCTGCGCAAGAAGATCCTGAAACATCTGCAATGCCTGGTCGTATTCCCCGCCTTCCTTCTTCGCCATCGCGTCCGCAAGCTGCTGCTGCTGCGTGTCTGTCAGCTCCATCTTCGTCCGCGCGGTGATCGGCGTGACTTCCTCTTCTTCCTGCGCGTGCTTGCACGCCGTCAACCCCAGCGCCAATGCGCACAAAATCCCGCCCCAACCCATCCGCCTGAACATTTCTGATTTCCACACAGTGCGCATACACCTCATTATCGGCAAACCAAGCTGCCAATTCCCTGAACCTTGCCCGCTCTCTATCGCCTTTTCTGCATTCCCCGCAACGTCCGCATGTTTATCAAATCCCATGATTCTCCGTTTTCTGCCTTCCCCTTGGGCGTTTCGAGAATCTTCGGTACGTCTTGAAACTCCCTGCGGTTCATCACCGCCTCAAAGCACGCTGACCCGCACAATCCCTGCCCGATGTGTGCATGCCGGTCCAGCCGCGACCCTCTCGCCCCGACTGAATCATTCACGTGAAACACCCCGATTCGCTCGATCCCGCACCATTCATCCCACACCTCAAAAACATGCTCCGCACCGGCTTTCGTCGAAAGATCGTAACCCGCCGCTGTGACATGACATGTGTCAAAGCAATACAGTAGGCGCTCAGGCTCTTTCACCTCATCCCGAACATACGCCAACTGTGCAAAATCGTACCCTAGGTTCGTTCCGCTGCCGACTGTCGCCTCAAGGCACATCTTCACCTTGAACCCCTTCAATTCCTTGTGCAGACGATCCAACGCCTTCACGATCCGCTTCAGCCCGTTTATCTCTTGTTTGCTGATGTTTCCCTTCGGCTCATCTCGCATCGCGCCCTTTTTGCGCGTTCCAGCCTTGCCCTCAGCAGCCTCCAGGTGCGCACCCGGGTGCAACACGCATCTCGCAATCTCCAGTTGCTCGCACCGGACCAGCTCCCTTCGCTGCGCACCCACCGACTTCTCCCACAACTCTTCGCTCGGCGATGCCAGATTGACCAGATAACTGTTGTGGCTCACCACGCGAATCAGCAGATCTCCCTCCCCCTTGCTCTTCTTTCCTGCTCGCCACCCCATCTCCTCGAGCTTCGCAAACCATTTTGCACATTCCTCCTCCCCGATTCGCTCCGGCGTTGTCCACTGTCGCTGGTTCGCGGTGAACACCTGAACGCAATCCATCCCCAGCGTCTTTGCTTCATCCAGCGCATGGCTCACGCCGCCCGCAATTGAAAGATGTGAACCGATCATTCCGGCCATGTTACCCTGCTTGTGATTCCCACACTCCCCCTCGCTCCTTTCCCATGTCCACGCCTTCTTCACCATCCACTCCTGTCCTCGGCTTCGTCCTCGCTGGCGGTCCGCTCAGCGGCGCGCTTGTCCGCGACATCCGCCTTGCCAATGAACTCGCCGACCGCGGTTTCCCCGTCCACGTCTGGTGGGCGATCGACAAGCAGAAAAACTCCGGCCTGCGCGACTCGATCCCCCAGCACTGGCTTTTTCATGGCGCTCGCTATGCCGATCTCCCGCTCTTCGGCCAGTTCGGCAAACCCGTCAAAGAGGGCTTCGGCAAATTCCTCACCGCAATGTTCGATGATCGCAAGCGCATTCACGTCGTTCAAAAACGCCCTGATGTCGTGCGCTCCATGGCCTGCGGAATGATTCGCCGTGTTTGCATGGGCGTCGAAACCGATTCCCCCACCATCCGCCGCTTTGCCGATTCACTTGCCTCCGCCGGCGTCACCCATCTGCTGCCGATGCTCGAGTTCCTCTGTCCCTTCATCGTCGCAGCACAGGCCCGAATGTCTTCCCCGCCGAAATTCCTCATGACCTTCCAAGGCTACGAACTCTACGGAAATTACGGCCGACTCATCAATCTCGAACGTCAACTCTATTCCGAATTCACCAAAGCCTTCGAGAAATCCTCTTGGAACGCCGTCGCGGTCAGTGAAGATTACGCCGATCGCGTCACTGAAGACGTCGGCATCCCGCGCTCTCGTCTCACAGCCATCCCGCCTGGCATCCCGACCACCGTCTCCATCACCCGCGAACGAGCGCGGGAACTCGTCAAGCAACGCTTGAAAAACTACGACCCCGCGCTTCCCCTCGTCAGCTTCTTCGGACGCCGCGACACCGAAAAAGGTCTCGATCTTCTGCTCTACGCCGCCAACATGCTTCGCAGACAAGGTCTCCGCTTCCAGCTCGCCATCTGCGGCCCCACGCTCTTCGGAACTCACTACTCCGTCGTCTGCAAGCAGATCGCAGAAGATCTCCGCCTCCCAGTGCTCTGGTCCGGCCAAGTTTCCGATGAGCTTCGTTCTTCAATCCTCATGTGCAGTCGCTGCGTCGCGTATCCATCCATCCATCGCGAGCCCTTCGGCATGGTCCCCGTCGAAGCGCTCGCGCACGGAACTCCTGCAATCGTCCCCGATTACGGAGGAGTCGCCACGGTTATTCATGGCAACAACCGCACCGGCGGTATGACGTTTCGTTCATGGGATTCCGGTCATCTCGCTGAGCAGATACACAAATTGCTCTCAGAGGAAACCCTGTGGAAAGATCTTTCCGACGCAGGTCCCGTTGTCGCTGAGTATTACTCGGTTCAGCATCTTGCCGATCGGATTCTCGCTCACATTGGACTCGAGCGCCAACTGCGCCCACACTAAGTACGCCATGAGTCGATCACGCCCGCGCATCGCACTGTGGAGAATGTTCTTCGCTTTGTGTCTGTGTGTCGCAGGAGCCAGGCTTGCGCCCGCTCACGAAACCGATCAGTTCACCGTGCCCCGCGGCATGTATATGGCCGACATCGGTCCCTATCTCACGCTCACCGCCTACGACAACATCCGCCACGCGGTTGAAAAGACCAACGAACGCATCAATCGCGCCAAGGAATCCAATCCTTCCTCTTCGGAAATCGAACGGTTGAAATCCGGCGAAACCATCGCCGCTGCCGTCCGCTCTGAATTTCCCAACGCAATGTTCATCATTGATGACCTTGATGCCAATTCACGCTCCGATCGCATGTTCCGCGATTACCCCGGAAAGATCACCGGATACAAGGATTTCGCATGCATCTATGAGCACTCCAGCTTCATCCTCGACCCGCGCCAGTTCTTCAAGCTCTTCCGCGCCGGCACCATTCACGTCGCTGACCGCTACATCGGTGCCGACAAGATCGGCCATTTCCTCGACAAGGGCTATCTCTGCTTCGAACGCTACAACTCCGCTGTGAAAAAATCTGGCAAGGAAGAAGACGGCATCAACGCAATTCTTACCTTCGGCACCGGCGATGATTTCATCTTCTCCGAACGCGGCATGCTCGGTCGCATGTCCTCCGGCGCGTACTCCAACGGCGACCTTTGCGCCGATTTCATGGGCTTCACCTTCTATCGCAATCTCTACGAACCCATGAAGGTGCAGGGCAAGCTCCGTGATCCCATGCTCAAGCACGATGGCGACCTCTGGGCGCTCGCAGACTACGTCCAGCCCGATTCCACATTCTTCACCGACCTCTTCTCCACACACATGGATGAAGCTCTCAACCCCTGCTACTACGAATCCGCCATGCGCGATGCCGTTCGTCAGGCCGTCAAAAATCGATCCGAAAGCGTCCTCGATTGGTACCGCGATGAAAATAACCAGCGCCGCTCATCGAAGTGGTTTGAGAACATCCGCCACGAACTGCAGACGCTCTGGGGACAGAACTACGGCTACGCAGGCAAGGAAGACGAAATCGTCTCCATCGACAAAACCTGCTTCGTTGAGCCCGACAAAAACGCCCCTCCAATTGATCGCCTCCTCTGGGCCGCTTCAACCAATAACACCGGCCAGATCAACGAACTCATTCGGACAGGTCTGAATCCCGGCACGCAGGACTCCAACCCCAGGAACATGCCCGCCGATCCCGGTGACACGGCCCTGCACGTCGCCGCCCGTTGCAATAACCTTGAAGCCGTCCAAGCCCTCATTGCTGCTCATGCCGATGTGAACATAGCAAACTCTCGCGGCGTAACTCCGCTTCACGCCGGATCAAATTCACAGCAAATCACCGAAGCGCTCCTCAACGCCGCAGCAAGTGTCAATGCGCCGGATGACCAGGGCCGAACCGCACTTCATTACGCTGCCCGTTATAACAACGCCAGCGTCATTGCCCTCCTTCTCGCGCACGGTGCAAACTCCAGCTCGCAGGATTTCCGCAACCGCACGCCTCTTCACGATGCTGCCCAGGCCGGCGCTATTGATGCCGTGTCCAGTCTTGCCACCGTCAGTAACGTCAATGCAAGATCTTTCCTCGGCATGACGCCTCTGCACCTCGCCGCTGACCTCAAGGATCCCGCTGCAACCCTCACACTGCTCGATGACGGTGCCGACCCATCCGTCACTGACAGCTTCGGTTGGACTCCGCTTCACGCCGCCGCAGCCGCTGGCTCCGCTCAAGTCGAATCCGCGCTTCTCGATCACGGCGCAGACGTCAACGCCGCAGATGACGATGGCGAAACTCCCCTGCACCTCGCCGCACGACGGGACCATCCGAATGCCTTGAAGTTGCTCATCTCCAGAGGGGCGGACCTGAACGCCGCCGCAAATTTCAAATCCACGCCTCTGCATGAAGCCGCATTTTCCGGTCGTCCTGAGGTCGTCTCAATCCTTCTTGATGCAGGTGCGGACCGCGAGGCGCTTGATGAAAATCGCCACGATGCGCTGGATGTCGCACATCAGAAAAATCAATCAGAAGTCATCGCGTTGCTCCGCAGCATGCCACAGGGAAGCATCCCATGATGATTTTCCGCTTCCTCTCGCCATCGATCGCTCTCTCATTCCTGCTTCTCTTCGCTTGTGGCTGCGCCAGCGACCCCATTCCCGCATGGCAGAAGAATCTTGCAGGCTATGTGAACAATCACGGCCATGGCGAAATCTCCGCGCTCCGCGGACTTGAGGATTCTCCAGGTCGTCCCGGCTTCACTGTCATCAGCGCGTCCTCCGGCGGACTTCAACCCCTTTCCGCTTCCCGCACCGATGTCCACGGCCTTCTGCTCGGTCGTGGCAATTTCGAAGGCAGGTCTTGGTTCTTCTTCCTCGTCGGTGTGGACAACTATGAAGGCGACATGACCTATTTTCCCCTCGACAAGGCATCCATCTCCGATATCCGCCTCATCGCCCTTTCTTGGAACAATGGCGTCCCGACATGGCG
>DASZQE010000540.1:0-9091 GCA_035550175.1 Phycisphaerales bacterium
GGATCACACCGGCAGAGTTCCCGTGCAACGCGATCTATCGGTGGATGGCCGCAAAAATATATTCGTCGTCGGCGACCTCGCGCACGCCACCTATGGCCCGAAAAACACTGAAGTGCCCGGCATCGCGCCCGCAGCCATGCAGATGGGGCGCTACGTCGCCAAAATCATCCGCGCGGAGTCCTCCGGACGCGATGCCTCCAAACTTCGCGCCGAGGGATTCAGATATAACGACAAAGGCATGCTCGCCACCATCGGGCGCGCACGAGCCGTCGGCGTCATCAAGGGTGTTCACGTTCGCGGGCCGCTGGCATGGCTCATCTGGGCCGTTGTGCATGTCGCCTATCTCATCGGCTTCCGCAATCGCCTGTTTGTGATGCTCAGTTGGGCGTGGGCGTATATCGTCTTCCGTCGCGGTGCGCGGCTCATCACCGGCCAATCCGACCTCGAACTTTCCGAAAGCTGGGTCGAGCCGGATGCACGTCATGCTCCACTCGAATCAGTTGACCAGGTTCCCGTCGGCCGCTGATGCTCACGGGCCGGAACTTTTTCGCCGCTCCTGCATCGGCATGTGCGGCTCGTGCAACGCGACGGGTTCCGCTTTTTTCCGCACCTTCAGATTGAGCATTTCCACCGCCAGCGAAAACGCCATTGCAAAATAGATGTACCCCTTGTGGATTTCATGCTCGATGCCTTCCGCCACCAGCGTGACGCCGATCAGAATCAGAAACGAAAGTGCGAGCATCTTCACCGTCGGGTGACGCTCCACGAAATCGCTCACCGGCCGCGCGAACAGCATCATCACGCCCACTGCGATCACGACCGCCGAGATCATCACCCACAAATGTTGCGCCATGCCCACCGCCGTCACCACGGAATCCAGCGAAAAGATGATGTCCATCAGCATGATCTGAATGATCACGCCGCCCATCGTGGCCGCAGCTTTGCGAGGGCCTCCGCTCTCATCACTCCCTTCGAGTTTGGCGTGAATTTCATGGGTCGCCTTGGCGATCAGGAACGCGCCGCCGATGATCAGAATCAGATCTTTCCCCGAAACATCCTGTCCGAACGCATTGAACAGCGTGTCTTTAAGTCCCATCACGAATGAAATGCCAAGAAGAAGGACGATCCGGATGACCATTGCGCCGGCAAGCCCCAGTCGCCTCGCCCGGTTCCGTTGTTCTTCCGGCAATCGTCCGCTGAGAATCGCAATGAACACGATGTTGTCGATGCCCAGGACGATTTCCAGCGCCGTCAGCGTGAGCAACGCGATGAAATTCTGAAATGTGAACAGCTCTTCCATATATGTTCGTTCCGCTCGCTTCTTGACAGCAGAGGCATGCTAGCTTTGATTTCGGCTATCGTCGCTGTGCCGACGTGTCCTCCCCGCAACAACCAGAGACATGACGCCAAGAAAAAACCCCGGCTATCACCGGGGCTTGCAATGCTCAATCATTCCGACGCCGACTCAGGAAAGCAGCATGTCCGCATACGTCGGCAGCGGCCACAAATCACTCGGGATCATCGTCTCCAGCTCATCGCTCGCGGCGCGGCCGCGTGCAATCGCCTTCACGAGTTTCCCGTCGATGGCCTTGGCGAGCTTCTCCGTGCTCGCACCGCCCGCCGCGCCGTGTCCGCCGATGTGCGGAATGTTGTCGTGGACCTCCGTGATCGCCTTGCGCAATTCCGCGATCAGCCCGAGCAGTTTCTTCAAGTCCTTTTCAGTGTCCGGGCACTTCTGATCCGCGGCGTGCGTGGTGGCCACAGCGTCCGCCAGTTCCGTCTGGTAGCGGACCGCAGCAGGCAGAATCTGCTTGCGCATCATGTCCACCAGCGTGTTGCCTTCGATCGCCATCATTTTCACGTACTGTTCAAGCAGAATCTCCACCCGTGCCTCGAGTTCACGCTCATTCAGCACGCCGTACTTGGCGAACAGTTGTCCTGCTTTCTTTGATCGGAAGATCGGCAGCGCCGCGGCCGTCGAGCGAAGATGCGGCAGCCCTCGCTTCTCAGCTTCCTTGTGCCATGAACTTGAGTAGTTGTCACCATCGAACACCACCCGGCGATGCTTCTTCACAATGTCTTTCAGCACCGTCTTCACCGCCGACAGCAGCGAATCCTCGTCCGATCGCCCGTTCAACTTCTCTTCAAGCTGCGTCGCAACGAAATCCAGCGATTCCGCCACGATCGTGTTCAGCACCGTGTTCGGCCACGCCACGTTCGCGCTTGCGCCCACAGCACGGAACTCGAACTTGTTGCCTGTGAATGCGAACGGACTCGTGCGGTTGCGGTCGCCTGAATGGCGCGGAATCTGCGGAAGCGTGTGCGCCCCCAGATCCATCACGCCGCCCTTCTTCGTGGATTTCGGGTCGCCCTTCTCAAGCTGATCCAGAATGTCCGAAAGCATGTCGCCAAGGAAAATCGACATGATCGCAGGCGGAGCTTCGTTCGCACCCAGACGATGATCATTGCCCGCACTCGCCACGGACGCTCGCAGCAGGTCTGCGTGCATGTCCACCGCGCGGATCACGGCGCACATGAACACCAGGAACTGCATGTTCGTGTGGGTCTCTTCCTGCGGGTCAAGCAGATTCAACCCCGTGTCCGTGGACATCGACCAGTTGTTGTGCTTGCCGCTGCCGTTCACGCCGGCAAACGGCTTCTCGTGCATCAGGCACGCCAGGCCGAAGTGCGCAGCCGTCGTCTCCAGCACGTGCATCAGCAGCATCTGATGATCACACGCAACATTGGCGATCTCGAACACCGGCGCGATTTCATACTGGTGCGGAGCTACTTCGTTGTGCCGCGTCGCCACCGGAATGCCCAGCTCAAGAAGCCGCCGTTCGCTGGCATGCATGAACGCGATCACGCGCTCCGGAATGCTTCCGAAGTAGTGATCGCTCATCTGCTGGCCTTTCGGCGGCGGAGCGCCGATCAGCGTGCGATGGCAAATCCGCAGATCCATGCGCTGCTCGAACTGATGATCATCAACCAGGAAATACTCCTGCTCGCAGCCCAGCGTCGTGTTGACCTGTGACACGCCCTTGTCCGTGCCGAAAATCCGCAGAATCCGCATCGCCTGCTTGCTCACCGCCGCAATGGATCGCAGCAGGGGGGTCTTCGTGTCCAGTGCTTCGCCCGTCCACGAGACAAACGCCGTCGGTATGCACAGCGTCGCGCCGTTGTTCGTTTTCAGAATGAACGCCGGGCTCGTCGCGTCCCATGCCGTGTACCCGCGCGCTTCATATGTGTCGCGAATGCCGCCTGACGGGAACGATGACGCATCCGGTTCGCCGCGGATCAGCGCGTTGCCCGAAAACTTCGCAATAGCGCCGCCTTCGCCGTCCGGCACGATCAATGCATCATGCTTCTCCGCCGTCGCGCCCGTCAACGGCTGGAACCAGTGCGTGTAATGCGTGCAGCCGTGCTCCAGCGCCCAATCCTTCATCGCGCTCGCCACCGTGTTGGCGATCGCCGGGTCAAGCGGTAACCCTCGCTTCATGGTTTGCTGCAACCGCTCAAACACTTCTGCAGGCAATCGCTTCAGCATCACGTCGCCTGTGAATGTCAGGCAGCCGAAATCATCAGCTTTGAATCCGACAATTTCATCTGTGTCGTGGAAGTGATCAGCATGTGTGTTCGTGGTGGTCATGGATGCGTGCTTTCCCATTGAAGTGTGGACGGTGCTCATTGGCCTGTTCCCTGCGGTGCTCTGCGTTCGGAAGAACTCAACTCAACCAAGTCGCGCGCAACCGTGCGGGCTGTGCGTGCTTGGATCATGTGCGCTGCAAATGTAAGAACATGTCGCAATCGAATCGGTCGCAAATTCGCTCGTGTTGAAGCCGGATCACCCACAAAATATTGGGCCTGGTCCGAACTTCGGCGTACATCATACACAAGATTCAGTAGGGCTTGAAAGTTCGGCTTCAAACTGCGAAATGAAGGCTCTCATACGTCGATTTCACGCATCAGGATCGCAAAAACCACCATTTCCCATTTCATCTGTCAATAACCTTCCAATTCCAAACCCTCTCCCGCAAGCCGTCCGCCTGGTTTCCCATGCGGTTCACCGATTCCTGCTCTCGTACACTGTCCCCGATGAGTGCGTTTCTGTCACACGCCTGCCTGCATCGGCTTTGTGCAATCTCGCTCTGCCTTGTCGGCATCGCACTCTGCGTCCCCGCGTTCTCGCAAACCAGGAATCAGCCCCAATCTGCTCCCGCAGCCGATGCGCATTTCAATGTCGCACAGACACAGTCGCACGCTCCCGCGCTGACCCTCGCCTCTGCCTCCGACCTTGAACGCCAGACCATTCAGTCTCTCCTTCAGAGCGACCGCTGGGTCAAGCGCGCTGTCGCCGCAGTTCGTCTCGAACGCTTTACTTGTCCGCAATCCGCTGATGACCTCATCAAGCTGCTCGCGGACCCGTCCCCGTTCGTTCGCGCCTTCGCCATCCGCGCACTCGCCATTCGCAAAATTCCGCAAGCCCCGAACTGGTTGCTCAATGAGGAAGACCCCGCGGTCATTCGCGCAGCCCTTCGCAACGGATTCACCATCGATTCCGCCCGCATCGTTCGCGGAGTCCAGGCGCTGCTCCGCATGGATGACCTCCGCGACAAACTCATCGGCGTGGAAATCGCCGCCGCTTCCAGCATTCCCGCCCTCGTCGAGCCGGCCACGCAGACCGCCCGCACCATTATTCTTCGCATGGATCGCATGCAAGCCGGCGCATTCTCTCCGCGTTTGTGTCAGTTGACCGGCGCACCCGATCCGCGCAAACCCTACGAATGGGAAAACTGGATTCTCAAGATCGGCCGCAGGTTCAAGCTTCACAGCGGTCCGCTGAATGACCTCGCCGATCGTCTCCCGCTTGATGATTCCATCGCCGCGCTTTCCAGCGAAGATTTCGCCAGCCTTGAAACCTACATGCAGGAACTCGGCCAGTCTCCGCTTGATCTCGCCATCTGCATCGATACCACCGCCAGCATGTCCGATGTGCTGAGCGCAGCCCAGGCCGGCATGGATGACCTCATGCTTTTCGCTCGCAATTCCGCAGCCGATGCTCGTCTCGGCGTCGTCGCCTACCGCGATCGCCGCGACAAGTACGAAACGCTCGTCTTTGATCTCACCGACGATCTCGAGCGCGCCCGCACGCAGCTCTGGTCGCTTGATGCCGACGGTGGCGGCGACACCCCCGAGTCCGTCTACAAAGGGTTGCATCACGCGCTCGCATCACTCTCCTGGCGCGAAGACAGCCGCAAAGTCCTCATCCTCATCGGCGATGCTCCCCCGCACGTCGGCGAAGGCGAACTCTGTGTCGATCTTGCCCGCCGTGCGCACGCACTCTTGAAACTCACCACCCACTGCATCGCCGCCGAAGGCAAGCCCGTCAAATTTTTCGATGAAATCGCCGAAGTCGGCCACGGCCGTGTCGTGAATCTTAAGGACGAGTCCGATCTCGTCGCCCAGATCGTCGGCCTCAGTCTCGGTGACCGCTTTGATACTCAATTTCGAGAATTCTTCCAGATGTATCTTCAACTCTGCCGTTGATGTTTTCTTCCCATGCCATCAACTACTAAACCACTCAGAACCATCGGCATCCTCACCGGCGGAGGCGATTGCCCCGGCCTGAACGCTGTCATCCGCGCCGTCACCAAATCCGCCATTCACGATCACAACCTCCGCGTCATCGGTATCCGCGACGGCTTTGCCGGCCTCATTGAAGACCGCACCTGCGAACTCACCTTTCACGAAGTCTCCGGCATCCTCGCGCGCGGCGGCACCATCCTCGGTACGAACAACCGCTGCAATCCTGAACGCTATTGCATCTCCACCGATGCCCAAGGCAACCCCGTCTTCTCCGACGCCACCTCACAATGCCTCGCCACGATTCAAAAGCACAACATGGATGCCCTCGTGCTGCTTGGCGGCGATGGCACCATGTCCTGCGCTCGTTCACTCATCGCTGCAGGCGTTCCCTGCATCGGTGTGCCCAAGACCATCGACAACGACGTCGTCGGCACGGATCTCTCCTTCGGCTTCACCACGGCGGTCTCCACCGCCACCGCCTGTCTCGACAACCTGCAATCCACCGCTGATTCCCACCATCGCGTCATGGTCTGCGAACTCATGGGCCGCAACGCAGGCTGGCTCGCACTTCACGCCGGCGTTGCCTCAGGTGCGGACGTTATTCTGATCCCCGAAATTCCCTTTGAGCTCGAAGCCGTCGCCGACCTCGTTCGCGTTCGCCAGCAGCGGGGGCCGGGTTTCTCAATCATCGTGTGTGCCGAAGGCGCAGCGCCCGTCGGTCAGGCGAAGACCGTCATGAAGATTGATCCCAAGCGCGCTGATCCCTTCCGTCTCGGCGGCATCGGTCGCGCGGTCGCCGAATCCATCGAACTCGCCACCGGTCTTGAAACTCGTCACACCGTTCTCGGCCACATCGTCCGTGGCGGAAGCCCCGTCGCCTCCGATCGGGTCCTCGCAACGCTCATGGGCTGTCGCGCCGTTGAAATGCTTCGTGAAGGCTTCACCCACCACCTCATCGGTCTGCAAGGAACTTCTCTCGTGCCTGTGGATCTTTCTGAAGTCATTCATCGTCAGCGCCTTGTGCCCCTCGACCACGCGCTCATTGCCGCTGCTCGCAGCGTTCGCACCAGCTTCGGCACATCGGAACTCGCTTGATTTCTTCGGGAGTCAGCACGCAAACCTGCCATCCTGATTCGTCCGGTTTTCTAGCCCGCTTTCGTTCGTTTCTCTGTGCTATCCTTTGATCGTGCAACCCGCAGTCTTTCTCGATCGTGACAACACCCTTATCGCCAACGATGGCGACCTCGGCGATCCGCTCGCCGTCAAGCTCATCGATGGCGTGGCCCCCGGCCTCGCCGCACTCCGTGATGCCGGCTATCGCCTCGTTGTCGTCACCAATCAGGCGGGTGTCGCGCGCGGCAAGTTCACCGAGTCCGATGTCGATCTGGTTCACCAGAAAATTGCCGCAATGGTGGATGAAACCGCTGGTCGCACCAACATCATTGATCGCTTTTATTACTGCCCCTATCACCCAGAAGGAACCGTGGACGAATACCGCCGCGATCATCCCTGGCGAAAGCCCCATCCCGGCATGCTCCTTCAGGCCGCACGTGATCTCAACATCGATCTTTCGCACTCATGGATGGTCGGCGATCAGGCCCGCGATATGCTCGCAGGCCGTGCATCTGGCTGCCGAACTATTCTCATTTCCTCCAATGGTCACCCGCCTGAACTTCAACCCTCTGCTGCGGTGCCCGGATTTTCCGACGCGGTCCAGCACATCCTGAAACATCCTCCGGCAAATACAAACGGAACCGCGCCCGCTCGATCCAGAATGGAGAACCCGCCCGTCGCACAGTTCCAGCTCGCTTCAGATCACTCCGCCGAGGCTCTCGGTGCCGCTGTCCGCGATCTCGGCGCGCTTCGCCGCTCCATTCTCGATCTCGCCGATGAGCTTCGCTCCCACCGCCAGCGAGGCTCGGAGTTCACGATTCTGCGCATGGTCGCCGTCTTCGGCGAATTGCTCGTCGTCTTGCTCGCCGCGCTCGGCCTCATGCAACTCAACACGATGGACGTCTTCCTCAAATGGATGATCGGTGCGCTGCTCGTTCAGCTCATCACCATTGCGCTCCTGTTGCTGGATAACCGCTGATGTCTGCCGCCGATTCCTCTGCCCATACCGCAGTCACGCTCCGCGCACTGCAAGGCGAGCCCCTCGCCGATCCGCAGATCCGCGACACCGTGCTTGCTACCGCGCACGCGATCGCCGAGCGCCAAGGCATTAACTTGGTTTCGCTGACCTCAACGCCCGCCAGCGTCACCGCCACGCTGGCCGTCGGCCGCATTCCCGCCATCGGTTTCGCCGCCGAGCTCCGCCGCCTCACCACCCGCTGGTACACCGCCAAATTTCATGAACCCACGCTCTGGGGCCACGCTGCCGACGATATCCACGATCCCGCAGACGATTGGAAAAACCGCTGACCACACCCGCTCGGCAACTGTGGCACCAAATCGGGAAGTGCTCTGAGCCCCCCTTCCTTCGAGGGAGGGGGCGAGAGAGAGTGGGTGAATCGTGGCGCTTCACATCAGCGGCTGTATCACAATCTCATTCTCATCTCGAATTCACTCTACGATGTCAGCGTGCCGATACTCGCTACCGACCTTCAGCGGCTCTGCGTCATCCTCCCTTCCTGGGTCGGCGACTGCGTCATGGCTACGCCCGCGCTTCGCGCTCTGCACGCGCACTGTCCGAAAGCCCGCATCACCCTCACCTGTCGTCCCGGCCTCGACGGATTGCTTGCAGGCCTTCCCTTTGCGCGTGAATTCATCACCACGTCCATGTCTTCTTTCCGTGGGCCGTTCCGTCTTGCATCCGTCATTCGCGCGAAGAACCCGCAGGCCGTCATACTTATGCCCAACAGCCTGCGCTCAGCGTTCGCCGCACGTCTCACTCGCTCTCCAATTCGCGCAGGCTACGATCGCGATTCTCGCCGCTTTCTGCTCACCCACCCCATCCCGCTCCCCACGCCCTCACGCACCCATCCGATTCCTGCGATCGACTATTACCTGAATCTCATCTCCATGCTCACCGATGTCCGCACCACGGATCGCACCATGTCACTCACGGTCTCACCGAGTGAGATGCAGTCGGTGCAACCGCTGATCGCCTCCATTCCACGCCCCTTCATCGTCCTCTGCCCCGGCGGAAACAAACTGCAGAAACGCTGGCCCGCCCGCAATTTCGCGCAACTCGCCGATGCCCTGCTTCAGGCCAGTTCTGCGAAATCAATCGCCATCATCGGCTCACCAAGCGAATCCCCCATCGCGCAGGAAATCATCTCAGCTGTCAATCCAAACCACTCATCCTCGGTTGTCAACCTCATCGGCAAGACCAGATCACTCAGCGACCTCAAACCCATCCTTCAATCCGCCTCGCTTCTCGTCACCAACGACACCGGTCCGCGCCACATTGCCCTCGCTTTGAGCACACCAGTTGTCACGCTCTTCGGCCCGACTGATCATCGCTGGACCACAACCTATTCCCCGCGCGAGCGCATCATCCTCA
>DASZQE010000541.1:0-2269 GCA_035550175.1 Phycisphaerales bacterium
AGATGCAAAACATGCCGAAAGACATGGCTGCGGCATGGCTGATGATCGGCGAAATTGATTTTGCAAGCGGTCGTTGGGCCGAAGCACAAAACGAATTGCAGCAGTATCTCCAGGCCGCCGAAAAACCCATCTCGCCCGACAGCGTGCTCGTGAAAGTGGCGATCGCGCAGCAGAAGCAGGATAAGAACAGTGATGCAATCGCGACCTACGGGCGCGTCATGCGTGAATTTCCAAAGAGCGAGTACTGGGCTCAGTCAGCCTTCGAGCACGGCCAATTGCAATTGCAGGCCAAGGATGCAGATGGCGCACGCGAAAGTTTCGCAAAACTCGTGGATAACGCACCCGACTCAACCTACGTGCCGCACGCGCTCTGTCACCTTGCCGCGGGCGCGATTGAAGACGGAAAGATTGGAGAAGCCGTCGAGATGTACCGCCGCGCAGCGTCTATGACCAAGGATCCCGAGCTTCACGCGCAGGCGACGTACAACATGGGAATGGCCCTGCTTTCGCTGAAGAGATATGACGAAGCGGCGCAGACATTGAACGAGTACCTGCAGGCGCATCCCGATCGGCCTGAAGCGGCGACCGCGCGGGCGCAACTCGCGATTGCCCTCGCTCGCACTGACAAATGCGATGAAGCGCTCAAGCAAATGACCACGGTGTTGTCGGATGGCGGAACTTCGCTTGATGGTCAACTGGTTTCATCCATGCTCTACGAACAGGCGTGGTGCTTGAAGAAGAGCGGAAAATCCGATGATGCGGCCCAGGCCTACCGCACCCTGCTCAAGCGCCCTGATGTTGATCCGAGTTTGCGTTCACACGCGCTGCTAGAACTCGCTGAAT
Source organism: Phycisphaerales bacterium (assembly GCA_035550175.1). Classification (GTDB taxonomy): domain Bacteria; phylum Planctomycetota; class Phycisphaerae; order Phycisphaerales; family SM1A02; genus DASZQE01. Next base: position 844 of record DASZQE010000541.1, read on the forward strand.
TGGATGTAACCGCAAAACGAAACGATGCCGCCGTGGAATCGCTTAAAAGTGTTCTCGCAAATGAAACCGGCTTGACTCCCGACGTAAAGGAACAGGCGCTGTACCGGCTTGGGATGGGTCTCCGCGACATGGGCAAGACCGCTGAAGCCTCAGATGCGTTTGCAAAATTCGTCTCTGAGTTCAGCAACAGTGATCTCGCAACCTCCGCGCGATTTGCGGCTGGTGAGGGATACTTCTCGCTGAATCAGCCCGCCAAGGCGATTGAGTTTCTCAAGCCGCTCGCCGATGCGAATGTCGACAAGCAATGGCGCGGCCCCGCGCTTTTGCGGCTTGGCGAATGTGCCGCGCAGGTTCAGGACTGGGGAATGAGCCGCAGCGCCTACGAATCGTACCTGAAGGCCTATCCGGACTCGGATCTCTGGTTCCACGCTCGTTTCGGCCTTGGCTGGGCGCTCGAAAACACGGATCAATATGATCAGGCGATCGAGCAGTACAAAGCTGTAACAGATAAACACCAGGGCGCAACGGCCGCAAGAGCGCAATTCCAGATGGGTGAGTGTCTCTTCGCGCAGAAGAAAATGGATGATGCGCTCCGCGAATTTCTTAAAGTTGACATTCTCTACAACGTGCCTGAATGGGCTGCAGCAGGGCTGTATGAAGCAGGGAGATGCCTCGAGCAGATGCAGAAACCCGCCGAAGCCAAAGCCCAGTACGCAATGCTGGTGAAGAAATACCCCGAAACAAAATGGGCAAAGCTCGTGACCGAAAACGGTTCCAGCAATGGAAGCGGTGGGGGATCGGGCGGAACAAACGGCTCTGCGGGTCAGAACTGAGATTGGAGCGCAAGGCAACATGATGCTGCACGACGTATTAATGATGGTTCTGGCACAGACAAGCGATGCGCCCGCGCAGAACTCCGCCTCGAGCGCAACTCAGATTGAATCAGTCTGGGATTTCATCGTGAAGGGCGGGCCGGTGATGGTCCCCATCGCGATATGCTCGCTGGTGGCGCTGACGGTTGTGTTTGAGCGATTCATCAGTCTCCGGCGGGCGCGCGTTGCACCTAGGGGTTTTGCCGACGGCCTGAAGCGCGCCATGCAGAATGCCGGCGGCAACGCGCGGCAGGCTGGCGCTGAATTTTGCAGGCGAAACGACTGTCCGCTTGCTCGCGTGTTTCTGCCTGCCGTGCAGCATCTTGGTGAATCTCGTGAAATCGTCGAGCGCCGTGTGAAAGAGGCCGGCGAACGCGAAATCACCGGCCTACGGAAATATCTCCGCGTCTTGTCAGTAACGGCCTCAGTGTCTCCATTGCTCGGTCTCCTGGGCACTATCTTCGGAATGATCGCAGCGTTCCAGACCGTCGCGGCAAGCGGCGAGGCGCTCGGCCGCACGGAATTGCTCGCCCGAGGCATTTATCAGGCCATGA
>DASZQE010000542.1:0-2376 GCA_035550175.1 Phycisphaerales bacterium
AAGAATCTCGTGCTCATCAGCGCAGCGATCGCCGTCGGCGGAAGCGTGCGCGGCGGATTCTGGGAGATCAAGAGTCTGCAAGCAGGTGGTGCATGAATGCCATGAACAGCGAAACTCAACACGACGCAGTGCATGGATTGATGCGCCAATTCCTCGATTGGCTCAACACCCAGCCGCGCACCTATGGCGAAGTTATGGACGCCTGGCGCACCAGTTGCCCGCGTCTCACCGTCTGGGAAGACGCCGTCGCGCAAGGATTCGTGAAGATCGAGACCGGCAAGCCCATGCGCGAAGCCCTCGTCTCGCTCACGCCAACCGGCGCAGCTCAACTCGAAAATCGCTGATGAGCCGCAGCTCGCAACTTCGCGCCGTGGTCAGCGGTATCAATGTCACTCGCACGTTCGCATCAGCCTTCAACCATCATCGCCCATGTCCACCACCACGCTCATCCTCATCATCGCCATGGCCGTCGGCATCTTCACCGCGCTCTACTACGGCGTCATCCACCCGAAGATTCAGCAGAACAAGACAGCCAAATGAACCGCTCGCGCCGGTGACTTTGGCGACGCGCCGTTTTCCCGTATCCTCCCGTCATGGCCGCATCGCCCCAGACGCCCTGGCAATCCCTCATCACCTACAACTCCCAGCGAATGCACGTCGCCGCCGTGTACTGCTCCGATGGCCGCGTCGGCGAGCACTTCGATGACTTCCTCCAGAACGGTCTCGGCCTTCCGCGCTACGATCGCGTCGCGCTCCCCGGCGGGCCCGCATGCCTCGCCGGTTATGACGAAGCCCGCGTCGAGCAGGTCGGCATCGTCGATGAACTTAAGTTCCTCATCGATGCCCACGGCCTCACCCGCATCGTCCTCATTCAGCACGAAGCCTGCGCCTTCTATACCGCCCGCCTCAAAGTCGGCGACCGCCAGCTCGAACACCTCCAGCGCGCTGACCTTGTCCGCGCAGCGTATTTCATTCGCCACGTCACCAACCTCGAACGCATCGACGCCTTCTTTGCCCGCCGCACCGACAAGGCCATCAATTTCGAGCCGGTCACGATTGACTGATTGCAGCCAATCAGCACGCGAATCCCGCATACTTCTCCGTATCTTCGACGCATCGGCTCAAGGTAAACTGCGCACTCATGGCCGACATTCCATCTTCCGCTCCGCAACATTCCCCTCCAAAACCACCCGCCTTCTGGGACACCGTTCGCGGCATCCAGTCGCTCTGGTCGCTCGTCGCGGGCCTGTGCATTGCGCTCGTCTCCGGCACGGTCTTCATCGTCTCCAAGTACAACTCAGTCACCAATCGGCTCGACATCCTCGAAGCTCGGTCCCCTTCATCCGCAGCCGACAACCCATCATCCGCCGCGCCCGATCCGCAGATCGCTTCGCTTCAGCAGCAGCTCAAGGACCTTCAGTCCTCCATTCAGCAGCTTCGCGCTGATCAATCCCGGATCTCCGCCTCGCAATCCGATCCTCCGCACACCTCCTCCACGCCTCCGGAAACACATTCCTCATCCGACCACGCAACGCAGCCCACCAACTCAGGCCCGCCTGCAAACGCATCCACGAACGATGCGCCCAGACCCCTCGCCACGCTCGATGTCGATGGCATCCATTACGTCGTCACATCCCTCACCCAGCAATCCGGCGAACTCATCCTCTGCCTCACCGCAACAACGTCCGCGCCCCCTCGCTCCGATGTGCAGTTCACCGCCTCACCCGCGTACTTCTACGATGGCTCATCGCAAACCAAATACGCCGCCACCTCCGTCGCGCTGAACGATGAAACCGGCACCGCCAGCATCCGCGTCCACTTCCTCCCCAACATCCCCGTCAAGATCACCTTCCATTTCAAATCGCCCGCCGACAAGCTCACCATCATCCCGGAACTTCAGATTCGCGCCGGCGCCTCCAAGCCCACCTTCAACAACCTTCCAATCTCCTCCGCGCCTTGAACAAAGGTGCGCTTTCTTCTGTTTTTTGACTCCTGGCTCCTGGGTACTTCTTCCCTCATCCGGCTTTCTTGAACAAGTCCAAAAACCTGTCCTCATACTTCTTGAACACGCCAAGCCGGTCCAGCTCTTTCTTCAGCCCGAACGCCTGGCTGTGATCCTTCTTCGCACGTTCAAACATCCGGTCAATTCTGCGCTCAGTGGCCTCATCAACTCCGCCATTCTTGTCCTCAGCTTCAACGTTCTCCCCCGCTTCTTCCTCGCTGCCTTCCTCTTCACCATTCGCTTCCTCTTCGCCTTCGCCCTCATCACTTTCCGCCTGCTCACGCGCCGCCTCTTCCATCTTCGCCAGCATCTTCACCAGCGCCTGCTCCACCGCCTCGCTCTGCTCCTTCAATTCCGCCACGTCCACGTCCACA
>DASZQE010000543.1:0-7416 GCA_035550175.1 Phycisphaerales bacterium
TCGTGAGGATGATGCACAAGACGTTCGTAGGATATTTCCATTGCCTGCGCGCCGGTTGAGTCTGCGAATTCACGGAACGAGCGGATGTGCGAGGTCCATTCGTGGGCGGCTCGCTGAGGATTGGTCTGGAAGCTGCCGGTCTTCAGCATGCTGGCCAGCACGTCACGGCCATCACGGATCATGGCGAAGAATTTCGCGTTCGGATGCCGACGATGAAGATCTCGGGGGTTAACGCGAGCCTTCCCGCCCCAGATTCGCTTACCGGTCTTGCGCATCTTGCGGCGCATGAGACGGTCAATGATGTTCAGACGGCCATCAAGCGAATCCAACTCTCCGGCATCAAGTGCGTAAAGCTCGAATTCCTCGAGAATTTCAGGCACATCAAGGCCGGCGCGACGAGCACGGAACATGAACGTCTGCAGATTCTTGTCGGGCAATGCTCGGATGCATTCGGTCTGATCCGTGTGCGCACGTCCGGCGGCGCGGAGCTGAAGAATAATCCAGTCAAGCCTGAGCGCGGGGCCGGAATCGCTCATCAGCCGGTCTTCGTATATTTCGTACGACATTGCGAGGTCCGGGTGCGCATCAAGCATCGTGACAAAGAGCGTTCCGCCTGTGCGGCCCATCGGCGTGAGAAAAACCGGGCCAAGGTCAGTCATGCGGGCCTCCTTGCCACGACGAACCAATAATGCGAGAAGTTTTCGATGCGCACATCCGTCCAGGCGCGGAAAAGGTCGGCCAGATGCTCTTGCTGAAAGCACCAGAGATTCCCCTTGAGACCGATATTCCCGAGCGGCTCAAGGTCTCGACGCCATGCGGGACGGCCATGCGAGTTCCACATGGACCCGCGAAGAGGATGTGAATCATCGGGAAAGCCAAAGATGCCGACACCGCCAGATTGAACAACAGCGGCGCACGCATCAACCGCAAGACCCGGCGAGTGAACGTATGCGAGCCCGAAGAGGAGGACGCCGGCAAACCGATTCGGAAGGTCTGCCTGCGGAGCAGTGATGTCGCCGACAATGTGCGGCGAGCGAGATTCATCGATATCCATTTCAATGACGCGGACATCAGGGTTCAGAAAATCCGTGGTTTCATCACGGGAATCCGGGTGCAACGCACCGACGTTGAGAACCTCCCCATGATGCGGCGCAAAGGCACGGAGCAGCCGCCACCAGAACACACGCGGGTCACCGCTTGCATCGGGATATTCACGGAGAAACACAGGCTTGCGACGAGCGCGGAAACGCTGAATGTTGCGATCATCGACCTCACCATGATGAAAATGACGACTCAGAGGCTTGTGTGATGACATTCGCGAGGGACGAATCGAGATGCGATGTTGATCGCGCAAATCAAGCCAACTGGATTGCTTGTTGATTTCCACAACGATTGAAGACTTGAGCTCCGAAGTCAACGGCATGCCGAGTGCGGCAACGTCGCGTTCATCCAATGGGGGAAGATCCCACGGACATACATAGTTGCCGTATTTCACAGGATGGATGCGAAAAAAATGCGCACCGGGCTTGAGCGAACGCGCAGTCTGCATGAGCGGTCCAGGGCGGGATTCCAATCCACCATCACTAAACATGCTCCGGATGGCTGACCATGCATCGCACTTGCCCTTGTCCACGCATTGAATATCCACGTCGGCAGGTGGAACAATGCGGTGGTTCAGCACATTCCCGCCATGCGCTGTCCACGTGCGCACATCGAAATGCTGACGAAGGAATCGGACATCTTCGCGGAAGCGGTCTGCGGCCTGCGCAAGCACGTCCTCGTTGTAGTCGCCCATGCGATGTTTCCGTTGAACATTGCCGATGGCATTGCAGTGATACCCGATGGCCCAGCCCGCGCGTTCAGCGGACTTGAGCAATTCGAGCGGGACATCCTCCACCCGATATTCGTACCAATCGTGGGCTTCTCGATGCACCATGAGCGTGCCGACGATATTGCGTTCAATCAAGTGCGGCAGCATTCTCGCGAGTGATTGCCGTCCCGCATCAACATCCAACTGCAGAATGATGTTGAACGGGCCTGTCGAGCGACCATCCAGCATGTCATGCCAGGTGACAAATCGAGCACCGCGTTCGCGCAATTCATCAATGGCATGCAGGCCATATGCCAAAGGATTTTCAAAGTATTCGGGCAGTTCATTGACAAGCGTCGTTGATCCTTCGTACACCGGCGTGCGAAACCACTCCCCACGCACGATCGGCATATCGGAATTTTGACGCGAGGAAGACGGCGGAAACGCCCAGGGATCGGTCAGCGTGAGCAAGCCCTCGGAATCACGCTCGCAGATCAGGCTGACACGATGCTCCCATGATCGCTGCGCCAGCATGCGGTTCATCTCACTTTCGGGATGCACAACGATCTTGAGCGGAACAGACCACGGCGACCATTGAGCTGACTCCGTCGTCATGCGAACACGAATTTCGTGCTCGCCAACGGGAAGGCCCGTCTTAAATTCAAGCCGGTTGATTGTGGATGCCTGAACGGATTCATCTCGACCGATGCGAATCGTGAATTCATATTTGGATGCGTCGGGCGGCGACACCAACACTGTCAATGTTTCACCGTGCAGGAAGTGATGATCCGGCGTGAAGAGCCGCACAAGCGGGCGAGCTGACACAAGAGAAGTTGTCGGAGAGGCGACAGCGCTCATGATCGAGAATATCCCAGCGCTTCAAGCTGATCGCCGGCCACGGCTTCAAACACGGATATTTCCTGCGGGCTGAGGTCGCGTTTCCAGCGGCCGACACTTGTGCCGTTGATCGGCTGATTCACTTGATTGGCAGACAAGTGTCCCGTCGGGTTGCGATACAAGGTGAGGTCTTCATCGTGAAAGCTCAGCAGACGGTCATCCCACGGCAATTCGAGAAAGTCGATAATGCGACGGAGCTCCGTTTCGGGCTCAGCCGTGAGCCGTTCATAGTGAACCATGAGCGCGCGGACGCCGGACTGCTCGGCGAATCGGCGAAACTGTTGAAGCTGCTTCACCCAACCGGAGGCGATGTGCTCGACGCTCTGGTCAAAGTCGCCCACCATCTTGCGTGACGCGGCCATGTCGCGGCCATCGCGCTGCATGAAGAGAAATGAAGCCTGCGGATACATGCGGTGAAGTTGATCGTAGGCCGAGGCGATCTTGGCTCCCCAGTGGATCTTTCCCGCGCGCAACATTTTCTCACGAGACAGACGTTCGATGAATTGCATTCGGCCTTCAAAGGTCGTGAATGTGCCGCCATCTTTTTCGTGGGCATCAAGTTGCGCGAGGACATCGCGGGAATCAAGCCCGGCACGCAGGGCACGACCGAGAAACGCCTTCCATCGATTCGGGTCCGTCGTGCTGCGCTTCCCGACAAGCGACTTGCGTGGCGATTCCTGAAGCGCCAGGCGAAGACTCGCGGAGACATCATCCGAAGGCGACTGCGGCTCAAGCAGATGCTCGTAAAGTTCGTAGCTCATGGCGACCTGCGGATGCGCATCGAGCACGGTGACCATCAGAGTGCCGCCCGAACGGCTCATGCCGCGAACAAATATCTGTCTGGTCATTGACGATTCAACCCTCTCATATCAGCGCATGATTCTCTCGATGGTCTGGTCATTCATCTTCCCCATTCGGCACAAGTGACATTGCATCGTTTTCTGCGGACGGAAGCACTCCGTGCCGTGCGCACATATCGATATACCACTGCTCGTTTGCAAGCAGCGGGTTCTGATTCATGTTGACGTTGTACCCCCACCGCTGCGGATGCACGAGACAGAAATTGCGAGTGCCGGGCTTCAGCTCGCGCACGAATTTGAGAATGTCATACGCACGAATGCGCTGCAGGTCACGGTTCTTGCGCAAGCCGCCATCGCTCCAACTGGCGTTCACTTTCACGCGGTAACGGTTGTACACCCACCGAAGCGAACGCCGCAGACTCGGCGGAATCGGCACATCAATGTTGCGAACCATTGTGCCGTCGATTTCGCGGCCGGCTCCGCCGTGGGGAACCATGAATTGAATGCGGTACATAGTGCGAAGCCACGCCACATCGTTTTCAAAACGCTCAATCGCACGATTCATGTCGAAGCCCGCAAGTGCGAACGCATTCTGGTGATATCCGATGACCCACCCATTTCGCTCGGCCTGCTTCAGAAATCCATGATCGACATCGTAGGGAACATCATCACGATCCTGGCGAAACCGATCGCGGAAGATGAACACGTTTGATCGCACGCCGTACACGGCTTCCATCGCCAGCATGCGCTCCGTGAAAAACGGATGATTGTCCACATCGTGCTGAATGATGAGCGAAATCGTCCGCGGATCGCGGCGAGCCAGCCATCGGGAATGCTCCTTCGCAAATTGCGTGGTGTGGTCCCAGTCATCACTCTCTTTGAAGATGTCTTCGTAGGTCAGCGTCTGAATGCCCCGGCGATTGATTTCACAAAGCAGCTCCTCATAAAACCCCAGGGGAAAGGCCGCTTCAGGCTCCGATTGAATTTCCGCAGGCGGCGCATACAAACTTCTGAGCATGGCCGGATCATCGAAGACCGCTTCGCGGATGCGCGAAGATGAATGATCCCTGATTGGCTGTGATTGTGCATGATCGCCGGGCATGCCGTGAATTATACGATGAAATCAGACGAACTCTTCGACTGCGTAGCCGGCAGGCAACGGACGAAGCTCAACAACCGCTTCGCGAACAGCGAATTCCTCACCGATTTCACCGGCATCGCACATGAGCGAGAGCGCCAAGTGCGTCGCACCGGCGGGGACACGCACGGAGAATTGTGATGTTCCGGTGCGAAGGGCCTCTTCATTCGAATCAGAAAGCAGCTTGCCGACCAGCGTGGCTCGCATACCGGCGATTTCCTTGTTCATCCTGAGCGTTCCAACGTGCCGCTGCTGCAGAAGGTCGCCTCGCATATCGTAAAACAGGATGAAGATGCGAAGATTTCCTCGTTCGGGCGACTCGCACCGAACCTCGCCCCAGCAATATGTTGCGGGTTCACATGGCACGCCATGCTTTCGCTCGACTTTTCTCCACGATCCTTTGGCCAGCAGCACGTGTGAGGATCGCTGACGATCAAGAATCTGAATATCCAGTCCGCGCCACTGGCGCTTACACTCAAGTCCGCATTCGCTGAATGCAGACGCTGCGCCGCCGACAAGCCTGGTTTTTCGTGCGCGGGCACTGTGATGGCCATTGAGTGACGTGCGAGCAGCCTGTGAAGGAACGTCTGATGAGCGTTCCACTTGGTAGCCGAGCGATTCACACACAGTGCCGCAGATTTCCGCAAATTGCGATTGTGCGGTCGAGGCCCACGTTGCCAATGCACCAATTCGAGATGATTCGTTCGCGTTGATCCGCTTGTGGAATTCCTCCGCAGCAAGCAAAGGATGCACAACGATTCCCAGTTCGGAAAGCCGCTGCATCAGGTAATCCTGATCGCTCACCATGCGCTCGAAACACAGCCGTTCCGCAGTCAGCGCTGTCAACCGCTCGTTCGTGCGGCGCACATACCAGCAAGCGCGCTGGAACTGTGAGAGCGTGTTCCAATCATCAACAGGCACGCGAACGTGCCACTGGTCATCGGGCACTGAATACCATCCGCGATTCAGAATTGACCGAACCACGTTTGCCGGATCGCGGTGCAGGTGAACCAGCATCGCATCAGGGATTGTTTCGCGCAATTGCTCCGCGACGGGCTCAAGGTACACATTGGCCTCGAGCACATCCCGCTTGAGCACAGTGAGATGGGCCTTGGCGGTTTTCAATCGCGCGGAGATTTCGTCTTCATCCTCCAACAACGATTGATACTCCGGCCCTGTGCAGTGTTCGAGCGCAAACCCTTTGCCATCCCTGCGGTGATTCAGCGTCCATTCATGCAGGCCGCGGCAATTCGTGGCGCGATCGATGAAATTGGCGAGCCATTTTGATCCGCTTCGTGCTGTGCTGAGCACAAAGTACGATTTCTGCGGTCCACGCCACCAGAACGGGTGCATGAGCACCTGATGTCTGCCGCGCGACAGATCGTAGAGCTTGGGATCCGCACTGCGAGTCCATCCCCCGCCTGTATCGGTCCAGTACCAGTCGTGCGGCACGTGCGAAGCCGTGTACTCAAGGCCGTGTCGGGCGAGCGAACTTTGCCACAACGGCAGCACAGCGCCATCCGCACGTCGAAGCTGATGGTCATGCGGATACTGAATCTGATGCTGTGCCGACTCGACGCGAATGCCCTCGGCGCTCTTGCCGAACTCGCGTTCCTCGGGCCTTGGGCCGGCAAGCTCGCTGAACATCCAGTAATTGATGCACTGGTGCCGGTAGCAGGCTTTGTCGCCATGCGCGCTGGCCCCGTGGATTTCAAGACCGCTCTCGCGCAATCGCTCGAGCGCAACGCTCAGCGTCTCATCAGGATCATCCGTCAATCCTTCGGCCCACATGGCCAGTGCATTCAAATGCACTCCGACTTCGTGGCCGTACTCCGCAAGCTGTCTGCATTTGATCGTGAATTGCGGGTCATCGAAATATTGATGCGAGTGCAGGAGAAAGTATGTTGCACGAATACCGCGAACGTGTTCGTGGTGCGCAATTTCGAGGGCGAGGTCAAGATCATGGTCAATATCATGACGCAATGCGATCGCATCGGGCCAGTCCGGATGAGCGGCTAGCTCACCGATCGTCATTGTTCGGCCGAAGTGCTCCAGGTAGGCAAAATACTCCTGTTTGATCGTCATGGCTGCCCCGCAATCCGGGGGGAGCCTTGCTCGCCGCTGGCCAGAACAACACTCAGCGCCGGCACAACCTTGGTTTCGATGTCCACGGCATGCTTCGATGAGGCTGCATCCATTGTCGTTCTGTCCAGCAGCCGGGAATACAAGGCGTGCAGCCGTAGCTCTTCGCGCTCCCAGTTCAATTCCCTGGCGGCACGCAAGCAGGCTTCGTGCATGCGGCCGTATTCTGCACGATCCCTCAGAATGTCATTCACCGCCTTGGCAACGGCCTGAGGCTGAGTTTCATCAAAGAGCACCCCGACGCCGAACTGCTCAATGATCAGGCGTTTCTCGGGATGATCGCTCATCGCCACCGGCACACCTGCCATCAAGCAATGAAAAATCTTGTTGCTCGACTCAAACAGGTAGCTCATGCACACGTTCTGCGTGGGCACAATGCCCAAATCCGCGGAGGCCGTGTACCGCACCACATCTTCAATGGGCACGGCGTTTCGAAAATACACCTTGCTGCCAAGCACGTTGAGGGCTTGAGCGCGGCATTTCAATCGCTCGAGGTATCGCTTGTTGCGCGCGTAGCCCATTACCACATACACCGCTTCAGCGAGATACGGGGCCGAGTCAATCATCGTCTCCAATCCACGATGAACCGTTATGGCTCCCGGATACAAAACGACGCGCAAGTGTTCGGG
>DASZQE010000544.1:0-3926 GCA_035550175.1 Phycisphaerales bacterium
GATCTGCGACTCCGGCGGGGGAAGGCGATGATTGGGGCAGTAATCATGCTTACAAGTATCTTCAGGACGGTATTGCACAAGCCGAAACTCTCTTGAGTAACAACTTGCCAGTTGAAATTTGGGTCGCTACAGGTGTTTACAAACCAGATCAAAGCGCCAGCGGATCATTGGTGAATGATCGTTCTGCCACTTTCAACATGCGTCGCAACATCGCCATCTACGGGGGTTTTTCTGGCACCGAAACCGATCTCAGCGAACGAGACGTTGTGAACAATGTCACAACCCTTTCCGGCAATATCAATCTTTCCAACACGAATGCCGACAATTCCTACCATGTCGTCACCTGCAAGAAGACCGGCAGCCTCAATGCAGGTAACTACATCGACCACTCCGCTCGCCTCGACGGCTTCACAATCCAGAAAGGCAACGCCGACGGCTCCGATGATGACACCTTCGGCGCCGGCCTCATGATCTATCGCTCCGGCCCAATCGTCGTCAATTGCATCTTCAGGGAAAACGATGCCGAAGTCGCCGCAGGCGCAATCTGGGTTTACGATGAAGACAGCGACACCACGGACTTCGCCGACCCCGAGCTCGTCAATTGCACGTTCTTCGGCAATCACGCCGATGAAGCCGGCGGTGCTCTCTACAACCAGAAAGACAACGTCAACCTCACGAATTGCGTCTTCACCGGCAACACCGCCACCTATGGCGGAGGCGCGATCATCAATGATGAAGTCGAGGACGAGGCGACTCTCACCCTGACCAATTGCACGCTCGCCCTCAACGTCGCGGATGATGGCTCATCGGTCACCACCTTCGGAGGTGGCTTCATTAATGCCGGCACGATGGTCGTCCACAACAGTGTCATCTGGAACAATGATGCCGACACCGATGACCAGATTCGCAACACCTCAAGCCTTACGATCACCTACAGCGATGTCGAAGGCGGCTTCTCCGGCACTGGCAACGTCAACACCAGTCCTCACTTCGTCGATGAAAACGGTCCGGATATGACTCCGGGAACCGATGATGACAATGTTCGTCTTGAAGACGATTCACCGTTGATCAATGCGGCGCTTTCAGCCTCCCTCCCTGATGATGTCGCGGACTTGGATGGCGATTCCAATACTGGCGAAGTCCTCCCCTTTGACCGTGATTATGTCACCCGCCAGCTCTGCACAGTTGATATGGGCGCATATGAGAACTATCACTATGTCGACCCCTGTGCCGCTGATCTCAATGACGACGGCTCAGTGGACATTGATGATCTCACTGCCGTTATCCTCGCTTGGGGTTCCTGCTCCTGTCCTGCGGACTTTGTTTGTGGCGACGGGCAGGTCAACATTGATGAATTGACCGCAATCATTCTCAACTGGGGTCGTGGCTGCAGCGAAATGATGATGTTTGGTGAAGGCGAAATTCCTCCGCTCCCCACCGTCACCGATGTCCTCTACACACTCCCCGAAAACTTTGAAGCCACCGAGGAAATCATCCAGGCCCTCCTCAACGCAGGTCTCGAACCCTGAGTATTTTTCGCGCTTCTTAAATAATGATGATCATGGCTTACCCTTGTGGTAGGCCTTTTTTCTTTTCTCAACGCTTCATCACTTCTGGCCGATAACTGTCTATCGTGCCCACTCCGCAGACCGTCATTCTCATCGGCGACCTTGCCTCCTGTCACCGCCTTGAGCAGCAGCTCGCGCTCCTCAACCCGTGCCCGATCTCACTCGGCTGGATCATTCACGATCCGCTTCACTCGTCCAACTCTTCTGCGTCACACTCCGCATCAGTCGCGTGTATTGAGTCCTCCGTTTCGCAAAGAGAATCGACATCCGAAATCTCCGCGCCGCCGATCCTCGGCAACCTTGCCGACCTCGAAGCCGTCATCGCGCGTCGCACGCCCGCCGCTGCGTTGCTTTCGTTCCCGTCCGCGATGAAGCAGCTCATCACCAATGTGCGAACCAGACTTCGAAAGCTGCGCGTCCAGGATCGATTTTTTCCCGCGCTCGAAGACCTGCTCAACGGCGTCGGCCCGCGCACGCACGTCGATATCAATCTTTCGGAGTTGATCGATCGCCCGCCTCGCGCGCTCGAAATCGACTCAATTCGATCCATAATCACTGGCAAAACCGTTCTTCTCACCGGAGCCGGCGGATCGATCGGCAGCGAAATCGCGCGCATCGTCACGCAATTCGAGCCGGGCAGGCTCATCCTGATTGATCGCAGCGAAAACGCGCTCTTCGAGATCGATCGCCAGATCGCGCGCTTGCGCCCGGAAATGCCTCGGAAAGCGATTTTGTGGGATGTTGTCGATGATTCCGGCACGCTCGAGATCTTCCGCGATTGTGCGCCGCAGGTCGTTTTTCATGCCGCTGCGCACAAACACGTCCCGATGATGGAAGATCATCCCGGCGCAGCGATCGACAACAATCTCTTCGGCACGATGTCCGTTGCGAACGCAGCGGATCTGGTCGGATGCGAACGGATGGTGGTGATTTCCACAGACAAAGCGGTGAATCCCTCCTCAATCATGGGCGCAACCAAGCGATTGGCGGAGTTGTACGTGCAGAATCTCAGCGCGCGCAGCGACACGCACTTCGCCATCGTGCGCTTCGGCAACGTTCTTGGAAGTTCCGGGTCGGTTCTCGACATCTGGTCGCGCGAAATTGCAGAAGGCGGTCCATTGACCATCACTGATCCTCGAATGACGCGCTATTTCATGACGATTCCCGAAGCGGCTTCGCTGGTGATCCAGGCCGGCGCGATCATTGATGAAGATGCGCCGAGTTGCGAAGTGTTCTTGCTGGATATGGGAGAGCCGGTGAAGATCGTCGATCTTGCGTGCAGATTCGTTCAGCAACACGCGCTCGAGCCGATTTTGCCGTCCGATAATGGACATTTTGGGCAGAATTCATCTTCCGAGAAAATCCCCGGTGCGATCAAAATTGTCTACGCGGGCGCGCGTCCGGGCGAGAAATTGCACGAACAACTGGCATTTGAGGCGGAATTCATGCGTCCGACGCGACATCCGGACATCAACATCTGGGTACTTTCACCGCCGGATGACCGATATATTCAGCAGATGCTGCACGAGCTTCATCCGCTGAATCGGCAGCAAAATCCCGCGGCACTGGCGAAAGCGATTCGCCGAATCTTGCCGGAAATGTCGCAACCGGTTGCCGCATAAGACATTGTGAAGCATCGATTTACGGATGATTTTCGGCTGGATTTTTCACCTCGCTTGCAAGGACGTGTGTCTTTGGTGAGGATACGATCAACGTTTTGTGAAGCTCCGGATTGAAACGATTGGGAATCCAGGAAATTCACGAAGCATGTCTGAGGGGATCGGGCGCATGACGCGGAGGCGAGCGTGCGCGAGACCGGGCTGATGCAGCGAAACGAGGGCGGCATCGAGGGTGGGCGAGTCAGGTCAGCAGGACTGTTTCTTATGGTGAGTGAGACAATTCAGGCACAACCGAGCGTTCAACAGGCCCTTCTTCTGCGATCCGAAGCGATCAAGCTGCTTTCGCGGCTTCAGGCGGACAAGGCGGTGGTCGAGGACCGGCTGGCGCAGAGTGGGAAGAAGGATGCGATGAAGGCGGTGACCGGCGCGAGCGCGATTGAGGACGCGATCCAGGCGGCGCGCACGATGATCAAGCAGATGGATGAACTTTTGAAGGCGGCGGGAAAAGATCTGCACGTTGAGGAATCGCCGGTTGAGCCGATGGAAGTGCGGACAACGGTGACAAGCGCGCAGATGAGCAGTGTGTACGTGGGGCGGTGAGACGCAGCAAGACAATTATATGGTGATCGATTGTTAGAAACTCCGTCGGAGATGGAGCGATGGCGGAGCTTGCGCCCAGATGAATTCGGGAACAAAAAAACCTCCAGTGAAACTGGAGGCTTTGTGTTCCATACTGTCC
>DASZQE010000545.1:0-5165 GCA_035550175.1 Phycisphaerales bacterium
GGAGCGCTCGTCACAGGCGCATGGCTGATGGAGAAATATCTCGCATGTTGGCGGAACAGCGGCGAGTTGTTTGAGCATGCGTTATTCGTGACCGAGGGCAACTGGATGGCGCTGGGGCAATATGGATTGTGGATTGAGGACAAGGGTGATGCAGCGAAAGCTGACAAACAGCTTTCCGAAGCGCAGAAGCTCTGGAAAGAGGCATTGGGGTACTACGACCAGAGCGTGGCTGCAGCACCTTTGTACGCATCGATGTACCACAATCGTGGCAATATCCTCTTCAAGATTCGAGACCTGAAAGGCGCGGAGGAGGCGTACCGGATGGCGGTCCAGTTGACGCCGCAATCATGGGAAAGCCAGTTTCAACTAGGGCAGTTGCTGGCGGTTGAACGACGGATCAAAGAAGGATTGCCGTTTCTGGAAGCAGCAGCAAAACTCAAGCCTGATCTCTTTGAGGCCCATGCAGTGCTTGCGGATGTATACGTTCAGTTGAACAATTTCGCGGGCGCGCACGATGAAGCAGTGAAGGCCTTGACGATCACGCCTGGCGATGCGCGCATGCAATCGATCAAGGCACAGTGCGAGGCTGCGATGCAATTCCAGCCGGGAATGCAGGGACGATGACGACCGACACTACAGGCACATGGGTGATTGTGAAGCGAGCTGGACTGGTCAGCGGACCTGTGTTGGGGGCGGCGGCGTGGGGTGTGCTTGCGAGGACGCAGTTGGGCGAGGGATTATCCGGCGCTGGATGCGCGACGGTGGCGCTGATGACGTGGATGGCGGTATGGTGGGTGACGGAAGCGGTTGATCTCGCAGTGACGAGCCTTCTTCCTTTGGCGGTGTTGCCGCTCACCGGCGCAGCGAGCATGAAGGCCACCTGTGTGCCGTATGCAGCGGAAACGATCTTCCTGTTCATGGGGGGATTTCTGTTGGCGCTTTCGATGCAGCGATGGGGGTTGGACCGGCGGATCGCAATTGTGACGCTGCGTCTTGTGGGTACACGGGCGCGGGCGATAGTGGCGGGATTCATGCTTGTGACGGGCGTAATCAGCGCATTTGTTTCCAATACGGCGACCGCGGCGATGATGCTGCCTGTGGGATTGGGCGTGATTGGCCTGGTGCGACACGGAAGCAGGCCATCGGTCGGAGTGGGTGCTGACAGGGATGGTCGAAACTTTGCGACCTGCCTGATGTTGGGAATTGCGTATGCGAGTTCGATTGGCGGAGTGGCGACGCTGGTGGGAACGCCGCCGAATGTCGTGCTCGGCGGATTCATGAAGGATGCGCTGGGGCAGGAACTGCCGTTTGCGAAATTCTTGCTGGTGGGTGTTCCGCTTGCGGTGCTGTTTCTGCCGGTTGCGTGGTTCGTGCTGACATATGTGGTCTTTCCCGTGCGAATGGGACGGATTGCGCACGCGGATGATTTGCTGGAATCTCAGCGTCGGGAGCTTGGGCCAGTGAAGTTCGGCGAATGGGCGACGATGTGCGCGTTCGGCGTTGCGGTGGTTTTATGGATGACGCTGCCGGTGCTAAAAACGTGGGAGGTTGGATCGAGCGGAACGGCGTGGAAACCATTCGGCGCGTTGACGGATGCCGGCGTCGCAATGACGTGTGCGCTTGTGCTGTTTGTGATCCCGGTGCCGAGACAGCGCGGGACGATGGTGATGGACTGGGAAACAGCGCAGCAACTGCCCTGGGGGATATTGATACTCTTCGGCGGAGGATTAAGCCTGGCTGATGCGATTGAGAAGAATGGTGTGGCTGAATTCATCGGCAGACAGTCGATGGCGCTGCACGGCATGCCGACCGTTGTGCTTGTCGCGGCAGTGGTCGCCGGATTGGTGTTTTTCTCCGAACTCGCGAGCAACACAGCGAGTGCGGCAGCGATGGTGCCGATACTGGCTGGCGTGGCGAAAGGCATCGGACTGAAGGAGACGGATTTGATCGTGCCGGCTGCGCTGGCGGCGAGCTGTGCGTTCATGCTGCCCGTGGGCACGCCGCCGAATGCAATGGTGTTTGCGACAGGGCACGTTCGGATGAGTCAGATGTGCAAAGCTGGATTGGTGCTGAATCTGGTGGGGATCGTGCTGATCACCGCGCTGACGATGGTGTGGTACCGGGTCTACGTGTTCTGACCGTGCGAACCGTTGAAGATCTGGATCGGTCAGTGCGCTTCGGGTTGAGTTGCTGAGCCGGATGGATCAACAGTCCATGCGCGCGGAGGTGCGGGTGCATTGGCGGAGCGCACAGGGACAGGGAGAGTGAATGAGCCGGACCAATACTTTGTCGCGCTTCCTGCTCGAAGGGCGAGTGCGGGGTCGCCGGTAATGGTCATCGACCATGCAGTGTCATTGGGCGTGAGCTGTGAGAGCAGATCGATATCTTCGAGCGAGGCCATCCAGCCGAAGGCGCGATCGGTGGTTTGTGTTCCGGCAATCCACCAGAGATCGAGTCGGCGGGCGAGTGCATCATTGTGACGGAGTTCAAGGCGAACACCGACGGCAGTGTCGGCAAAATCGGCTGTGAAAGTGGCTGTCGGATCGAAGAAGAAACGAACGGGTGAAGGACCAGTTGGCCATTTGGTGACCCCGGCCTGAAAGACCTTTCGCATGGCTGCAGTGAGATCATCGGACGCGGCCGGTGCGAGCGCAAGCTGCCGGGGAGACTGGATGTCGAGATCAAGCGGAAGATTCAACGTTGCAGCAAGTTGCCACGGATTGGAGTCAGACAAACTTTCGGCAACCGGCGGATCGGTGGGATCGTTCGTGGGGATGTCTTCATCTGTGGGTGAGGTCAGAGATGAGCTTGCGGAATTTGGGTTGGGTTGCGGAGCGCGACGGCGTTCAATCTTGATGTTGATGTTGAGATGATGCTTGCCTGCCGGGAGTTTGGGAAGCGTGATGGGAAGCGCCGGTGCAAAAAGGTCGTTGGGTCTTCGAATGTATGCAGCTGGAGGAAAAGGTGCGAGCGCGGGGTCATCGCAGGCAGGCTGGATGATGACGCGGCATTCGTAGCCGAGCGACCACCAGTCCCGCATGCGAAGAGAAAGGACGGGTTCGACATCGGCGGGCCAGGGAGAACGTGCGAAAAGGTCGATACGCGGAGGAATGGAATCAAGAGCAGCGATGACGGTGGGATCAGTGGCCAGACGAATGCGGCCTGAATTGAGCACGTCCCCGTATTTTGCAATCCACGCATCAGAAGGCGGTGAAGCGGTGAAATCGCCTGTGACTGTGCGGTTGATGAATGTGAGATATTGCTCAGCGGACAGGCGGTTCGCGCTGATGCGAGTGAGCAGCTCTCGATAGATTTCGGACGTGGGTGACGAAGCGAGCGGGAGAGCCGTGAGGAGAACTCCAGTGGGGAGGTAGGAAGTCCATCGGCGCGACGAGAGTTGAAAATTGACGAGAAGGATGATGATGACAATAGAGAGAATTGAGAGCGAGGCACGGATCGGGTAACGGCGTGAACGGTAAAGGTCGGCTTCGGAGAGTACGGTGTGACCGCACTCGCTGCAGATGAGTGATGTCGCATGCGACATGTCAAACCAGCACTTGGGGCAGCGACGGCGACCCTTGGAGAGATCACCGCGAAATTGACTGCGGGCCAGAAAGAATAGGATCGCGCAGATGAGGACGACGATGAGCCAGACGATGTAGATGAAAATGTTGCTGAGCATCGCCGGCGAAATTGTAGGGGCAGGAAAGGCAAGATCGGGCGTGAAGAGCCTCAAAAGGCGGTCTTCATGTGGTAACAGAAGCTGACGGACCGGTTGCGGTAGGACACGTGCAGACAGAAGAAGGATGTGACGAGAACGACTACACTGATCAGCCCAATGCAAACGCTGTGCGGAGTGGTAATCCGTTCACGACGGCGGTTTTAGCTGTATAGATGCGTTGGGCGTTTGAAGGAGACGCGAAAGCCAGTCATGTCGGTCGTTGCGGTGGTCAATGTCGCGCATTCGTACGGGAGTCATCCGATCTTGGATGGCGTGACGCTGTCGATTGCGGCAGGCGAAAAAATCGGATTGGTGGGGCGTAATGGGCAGGGGAAGACGACACTGATGAAAATGATGACCGGGGAAATGAAGCCCGATTCAGGGTCGGTTCAGGTGCAGCGCGGCGTGCGTGTGGGATACTTGAGCCAGCACGTCAATCTGAATCCTGATGAAACGTTGCGCGGTGAGGCGGAAGGCGCGTTTGCGGAGCTCCACGAGCTTCATCGGCAACTGGAAGCGGCGCACGAGGAGATGGCGCACGTTCAAGGCGATGCGCTGGACAAAGTGTTGAAGCGATGCGCCGACATCGAGTCACGGATGGAAGCGGCCGGCGGGTACGCGATCGACCACAAAATCGACGCGATGCTGCACGGTCTGGGTTTCACGGATGCGGAGTTCACGATTCCCGTGAGGGGACTTTCAGGCGGGCAGAAGGCGCGCGTGGGCTTGGCAAGGTTGCTGCTTGAGGCTCCGGACGTGCTGCTGATGGACGAGCCCACCAATCACCTGGACATTGAGGGCCGGCGATGGCTGGAGGAATTTCTTGCGGAAGAGTATCCCGGTGCGGTGGTGATCGTGAGCCACGACCGCTGGCTTTTGGATCGCGTGGTTGGACGAATCGTTGAAGTCGAAAGAGGAAAGATCCGTGAGTACCCGGGGAACTATCACGCATTCGTCGAGCAGCGGGCGTTGCGATTGCTCAGTGAAGAGCGGGCATTCGAGAAGCAGCAGGACAAGATCAAGCAGGAACAGGCGTTTATCGATCGGTATCGAGCGGGCCAGCGGGCAAAGCAGGCGCGTGGGCGAGAAATGCGTCTCGAACGAATGAAGGAGAATGAAGGCTTGGAGCGCCCCGTGGAGCTTGAGGTGATGAAACTGGCGTTGCCGAAGGCGGAACGATCGGGCGATCAGGTGATTGTTGCGGAGGGGATTCGGAAGAAGCTCGGTGAGCGCGTGCTGTTCAACGATTTTTCGATCACCGTGATGCGCGGTCAGCGGGTCGGGATCATCGGTCCCAACGGAACGGGAAAAACGACTTTGCTGAAGTGCCTGCTGGGTGAAATGGAGGTTGATGCTGGCGTCGCGCGAATCGGTTCGCGGCTGAAGATCGGCTATTTCAAGCAGATGCAGGATGACCTGGATATGAGTCTTCGCGTATGGGAAT
>DASZQE010000546.1:0-2201 GCA_035550175.1 Phycisphaerales bacterium
CTGCTCATTCAACGCTTCTTTTTCTTCTCGTGCCTTCCTCGCGGCCGTCCATCTTGGATCCTGAATTGGTGACATCACTCACTCCGGAAATGAGCCCGCCTCGTCTCATGTGTCAGACATATGGTGAAGTATGCACAATCGGAAGATCGCGACAAGTCTCGATCAATGCCCGTGGAGACATCTCACCGGATTCCCACAACATACGCCAGCCATCCCGCACACGCTTCGCCCCTCCGCGTCACGCTCCATTCGCCGTTTCCCTCCCCGGTCTTGTTGTCCGTGCCCTCCCAGTACACCACCGTGCGCCTGAATCCCGCCGCTCGCATCATGTCCTGCAGCTCAGCCAGCGTCCACAGCCGCCAGTCATATGTAAACGCCTTCTTGATCATGCTGCCGTCTGGAAACTTGAAGTGAATGTGGTTCAGCACTTCGTTGGTGATTGGATTCACCTTCGCCTGATCCCACACATAGACAAACCCGTCCATGTTCTTCTCCTCTTCCATCTCGCACCAGCTCTCATATCCGCCGTAAGCATCGAGAATGAACAACCCCTCCTCCGTCAGGCTTGCATGCACGTCTCGGAAGTACCCGAGCATCGCCTCCCGCGTCTTGAACACGAAACTGCTGAAATTCGTCGCCAGCACGCTGTCAACGCCCCGCACGCCCGAATGCCGCACGTCTGCCTGCACCAGTCGCAATCGTGCCCGTTCGTCTTTGCTCAGCGATTTCTCAAGGCGCCCCTTCGCCCACCGCAGCACCATCGGATCAAGGTCCACACCGATCGCCGTGTTCCCCCTTCTTCGCTGTACCCATGCCGCCGCGATGTTCGCCGAAGCGCAGAAATCTTCGCGAATGCTCCTCGGCGTGCGATTGCGGATCTCCTTCCACACCTGATCCACCAGTTCGCACTCGCCCGGTGCATCCTGCACCGCCAATTCATAGAGCTCAAACCGGTCGCTCGCCTTCGCCGTGCGCCAGGCTCCCGCGCGATGCTCCGCTTTCTTCCTGCCCGGCCCTCGCTGCTTCCCTGCACTCGCTTCGCTCGATTTTTTCATGGCGGGCAAGTGTAGCAATCCCGTTCGCCGCATCCATTCCATGCGCAATCGCACTAAACTGCACGCCTGCTCACGCCCCGGAGATCCCCGCATGAACCCAGGCGACAAGGAAATCCTCGCCGACTTCGATCGCACCCGCGAAGTCACCATTCAACTTCTTAAGAACGTTCCCCCCGCGCTCCTCAAAAAGAAACCAAAAGGCGAGGACGCCGCCATCGCATTCCTCTTCCACCACATCTCCGCCGTCGTTGATGGCTGGATGGTCAGTTGCATGCAGGATGGAGGACCGCCCCCGGATTGGAACCTCAAATCCGCACCTTCTAAGCCGGCGCTTCTCAGGCACATGCAGGCCTCGCGCACCCGCCTCCTCAAATTCTTCAACACCCGCAACGGCAGAGCCATGTCAGCAAATTTCACCCGCGTCCGCGATGGCAAAACCTATCGCTTCGTTGGTCGCAATCGCGTCGTGTATCTCACCGGCCACGAGTCCCATCACCGTGGCAAAATCGTGCTCGCGCTCCGGCAGCTCGGCTTCACCAAAATCCCCTTCATCCCCTACCCCAACGTGCCGGTGAAGAAATAGTCCGCCGTAGCCGATCCGACAGTTCACGAATCGTTCCGCCCGGCTACTTCTTCTCCGCCTCAAGCGTCAGCGGATCCTTCAGCGGCACTTCGTTCACGTTCCCGCTGAAGAACTCGCTCATGCTCGCTCGGCCCTCAAGATCGCCCGGCCCGATCTCGCTCCACTTGCCCACCACGAAAATCGCCATGTTCTCCGGCACAAGATGCTTCTCCGCGGCCTTCTGCACGTCCGCAGCGGTCACCGCCTGCACGTTCTGCCGGTAATTCCGCCAGTAGTCCTTCGGTCGGTTCGTCATCTCATCGCCCACAAACACATTCAGCATCCCCTGCTTGCTTTCAAACGTTCGCGGGAACGTCTCAATGAAGCTCGCCTTTGCAGTCTCCAGCTCTTTTTCCGTCACCGGCGAATTGCGCATCTTGTCGATTTCCTCAAACACGATCTTCGTTGCCAGCGCACACGTCCGGTTCTTGCTTTGGAACACAGCACGGAACTCGCCCGGATACCACGTGCCCGGAACATTCGTTGAGCCCGCCGAATATGCCAGCCCCTCATCGCTGCGAACG
>DASZQE010000547.1:0-5432 GCA_035550175.1 Phycisphaerales bacterium
CATAGTTGAAGCCGGGAAGCTTGTAGACTTTTTCAAGTTCTGCTGCAGCTTCATCGTACTTATGCAAGCGGTAGAGACTCACACCAAGACCGTAACGAGCGACCGCCGCCTGAGCATCGCCGGCGTGAGAATCCAGAAACCCGCGGTATTCCTTGGCGGCTTCATCGTAGAGTCCCCGTTCCAGAAAACCGTTGGCGGCGTTCAATTGCCGAAGTTCAGGCGAAGCCAATTCCGTGTTGTCATTCTGCGTCGTCTGAGCTACCCCGCAGTCCGCGCCCGCCCCCAGCGCATACGCAAACACCGCCAACACTCCCGCCTGTCCTCTGAACCGTCGATATGCGCGCATTGCTTGTGCTCCGTAGACCACCCAGCAAACCACTAATGTCCGATGATTGCAACTCTAAACTTGCACAACCTGCAGGAAACAGGAGTGGGAGCGTGCCACGGGAGCAGTGACACACTCCCACACCCTGGAGTTGCCGAACCTGTGCCGAAAACCGTGTGAAAACGGGTCTTCGCTTTCATGTCCCAATTACGGGTTATCGCGACCTTGATCCGCTCACAGTTGTGGTTCCCGTAACAGCGATATTCGATGAATCAGCGGCAACCGCCGGCACCGAAACTGTAGCGGTCATCGGCGCAACCGTCGTCTCCATTGACTCCGCCGACTCATCGGCCTGTTCCATCGCGTCCTCCAGTTCGTCCGCCTGATCGCTCAGCGTGTCCGCCTGGTCTTCGAGCTGTTCAGCCTGTGCAGTCAGCGTTTCGCTTTGTGCCAACAGTTGTTCGGCCTGCCTCTCAAGACTTTCCTGCGCATCGGCATCATCCATGTTGTCCGCCTGATCACTGAGCGAATCCGCCTGCCTCTCGAGCGCATCAGCGCGCATCTGAAGCTCCTTGGCCTGCGCTTCAAGCATCTTGACCTTCGCCCGAAGCGAAGTGACATTCGAGCCGCCGAATGCAGCACCGCTTCCGACGCTTACAGACCTGCGCTTCATGGAATCCTTCATTTTCTTTGCAGCTTCCTTGCCAGCCTTCACTGCATCCATCTCCACTGAGCGATTCCATTCAGATGAACTGCTCTGATCGGGGTCTATCAATTTGACGAACGCACCGAACACTTCGTGCTGGACTTCGGTCGCCTGGACTTCAATGCCGTCATCAGCTGCCCTGATCAGAACCGGAACATCATCGCGCCGCATCAACTCGACCAGCGCGTCGAGCTTTCCATCTGAAAGCCTGTACGTCTTCCAGTACATCTCGCCGGCTTGTGCTGCCGCACGCGGCGCTGCGACCGCGAATCTCTGACGAAGTTGTCCTTGTTGAGATCGCACTTCATCCTGAGCGCGTTTGAGTTCACCGGCGGCAACGGAATACTGACGCATCAGTTCATTTCGTCGTTCCAATTCCACACGCGGAGCGGAGGGGGCTGCTGCATTCCCGCTTGCGCCACCTGCGCCCAGAAGACGATCAAGTTGTGCTGACAACTCGTCCATGCGACGCTCGAGGGCGTTCATGCGTTCATCAAGATTGCCCATCGCGCCCATTGACGAACCCTGGCTGCGATCGTGCATGTACTGTTCATATGTCGTGTCCGGCACTGCTGGGGCAGGCGGTTGAACATTCCATCCGCCGGGCGGCGTCGGCGCGGCAGGAGGCGTAGGAGCGATGACGCGAATGCGCGCGTCTCCAGGCGTCACCGTGATCACCTGTGCCTCGGGAGCTTCATTGGCGTTGTCGCCATTTCGTTCTTCAGGCGGACAGGCCCACAACGGGGTGGCGAGCCACGCCGCTGTTGCCAGCATCATGCTCGCGGCCACACCCAACACAGAGAGCCTTGGCCTGTTGCTTGTATTCGTCATCACCATCGTCAGTCTCCTTGCAAATCGCCTGGCTCTTGGCGTCGTGACACCAAGGCCGATTCTTGGAACAGGAATATTCGTTTCGCTGATGTACCGCCGGGTGGCGAGGAGCGCCTGCGCATACGCTTTCCTCGCACGCGGCAGCACCGCCGTCACCCATGTATCGCACGAAAGATCCGCCTCCTCCCGCAATCGACGATGACAGAGCCAGACCAGCGGATGCCACCAGTAGATCACGCTCAGTGTTGTTGAAAGCCAGCACACCCAATGGTCTCTTCTGGCGAGGTGCGCCAGTTCATGCACGATCACCCCACGTTTTCCGGCTTCGTCCAATTGATCCCACAAACCCACGGGCAGAAGCAGCCGCACGCGGCGTCCGCACCAGATCATGGGCGTGATTTTGTGCTTCACCATCAGCACATCCACAGGAATGCTCAGCCCGATGCGTCGTTTCACATCGCGCACGAGTGACTCGACGTTGCGATCACCGGGATCGCCGCCGCGCATCAGAATGCGGAAGCGCCACAGGTTGAGACCCATAATGCTCATCAGCGCAACGCTGCCGGCGATCCAAATTGCTGCTGGCAAGGGGGGAATGCCCATGACCGCGTTGCGAACGGCGATGAGTTTTACAGCGACGGCACTCACATATGCCCGGGAGCTCTCCACCATTGCAGCAAACGCACCGGGTTCTTCCCGCTGTGCAACACGAATCGAATTGCTTGAGGCGGCGGGACGCTCATCGCTTTCGGAGATCTCTGCAATCAATTCACTTGATTGGTCACTCGCAACGACACAGCGTTCTTCGAGGTCTTTCGCTTCACTTGCCGAGGGATCGTGCGTGTCAACACACAGCACATCGCTCGTCGCAGCACATTCGGATTCGCTCGAAGCAAGCGACTCTGGGTTATTCCCCTCAATGGGAATCGCAGGCGCTTCCACCAGCTCGAGCAAGCCCGCACTGGTCATTGCATCAGGTACGGCCGGAGTGCGAGACGATTGTGCAAGTTTCATGAAATCCGCAGGCAATGAATCTGCAGCAGGCTTGGCATCTGAGCGTTTGTCACGAGATTCATTTCGCTGGATTTGCGGAGACGATGCTCCTGGAGCGCTGCCACTCAAAGTCAGCGGATTCTCCGGGGAATCATTCTCATGGAGTTGATCAGACACACCTGCGGCAACATCAAGCTCCAAGGGACGATCAAAGTCGGATTGCAAGGGAGGTTCTTTCAAGGCCTGACTTGATTCGTTTGAATCGGCGGCGAGGGACTTGAGATTCACCGCGGGCCCGAAAGGAGGAACAAGAAGCGCGAGAAGCACAACCAGCCACATGGCGTGGCGAGTGGAAGCTTTCATGGGCACCAGGCGACACACAACCGCCACCACCAACACGAGCGGAACGATGCCCACCGCATTCCGCCACAGCCACTCATATGTGCTCGCCAGCATCAGCATGAACTCAGCCGCCTGTGTCTGCGAATCCCTTGGATCGTTCCATCACGCCTTTGAATCAAGTTGGTCAATCAGCTTCTGAAGCTCTGCAACTTCGTCCGCCGTAAATTTTTCAGTTTTCATTAGTTGAAGCACCAGCGGGGCCGCTGCGCCGTCAAAAAGGTTTTCCACCAGATCCTTCAAGCGGGCCTTGGTGACTTTGTTCCGGCTCATGGTTGCGCGGTAGACGTAGGCTTGGCCGGTTTTATCGCTGGATGCATAGCCTTTTTGTTCCAGTCGCGACAGGAAGGTAAGGACGGTGGTGTAGGCGACTTTGCGGCCTTCGTTGTGGAGGTGCTCCATAACGGTCCGTACGGACGCAGGGCCGATATCCCAGAGCGCCTTGAGCACGCCGAGTTCGCCATCGGAGATTTCCTGCTCGCGCTCTCGTTCAGGCATGGTCCGCCTTCTCCTACTACAAACGTCGGAGCAATCCTACTACATACGTCGTAGGAGGTCAAATTCTTTCTGGAATTCTTTCAAAACAAATTGTCGAGACATGCTTCCCGTTGTCTTACCGACGGGTCCGCTGAGCGCAGCATCTCACCCACAGATTCCTGTCACACTCAGTTCTTACGAATCAATGCGGAGATTCTTTCACACTTTTCCCCAACCTGAGGGTGGTCTACTCAATCTTCCAGAGGAATGGCCGGACTTCGGTGTTTGTACGCAGGTCCTCGATCGTTGTGGCAAGCAATCCACATTGAACCATTCCAACTATTGAGCTTTCATTTCAACTCATGCCATGTCATTCCTGAATGAATGATCCATAATGATTGTGTGAAAGCTCATTTGATTCCCTATCGCTTCCGTGCGTCGATTCGTGATTTGTACGCATCATGCTTGAAAGTTGGTGAATTCGGAACCCCGATCCTCTTTCTTTCCATTTCGTTGCTTGTGCTTGCCGGGCCTTTTCAATCAGCAGCCCTGGGATTTGCTGTTCCCCCGCTGACTGCTGAGCAGCATGCGCGATTGCAGACTGCACATGACGGGCGGGACTTGCAGGAAGAGGCATTTGCAGCGTTGGCGGAAAATCTGCGCGAGTGGCCTGCGGATGCGGCAGCGCAATTGCCGCAGGGGACACCAACGAATCCGCTGGATTGGTCCGCGAATCCGGATGCCCACCGAGGCGAACTTGCAATTGTGGCGGGGAAGCTGGAACAACTCACTCCGCTGACACAACCGTACGACACCGTGCTGGAATGTTTTTGCCGCTCACCGCAAGGAGCGCCGATTCTGGTGTACCTGCTTCGCACGCCAAACAAGCAGGACCCGGCTGTAGATTCTGTGCTTTCCATTCCTGTACGTTTCTACAAGAACGTGAAATTTATTGCGCGTGACAACACGCCCCATGCCTACGCAGCATTTGTCGGAATTGAATTTGATGTCAGCGCTGCAACTTCTTCAGGGTCATCAAACGCGCATGCACAGTTAGTTTTCGCATTGCTTTGTGCGGTGCTTACGCTTGCGGTTGTGTTTCACTTCATCCGCGCGCGCGTGCGTCGAGGGCGGACAGCGCGCAACGATGGATTGCAGACCATGAGTCGACAGGACGAGCTGCGAGAGCATTCGATTGTGAGCGAGCGGTTGCCGGATGATCCTGCTGGCGCACTGGAGGAACTTCGCCAACGTGCGAGAGGGTAGACACTCGAATCACATCAGTGGATCAGACAATCGGCGTGTTCAGATGAATTCGCGGCAGGACGGCGAGTCGGTTGACTACATTTGGTCAACTGCCCGTGATACCACCCCCCCACTTGTCTCTCTGTTCCAACACCATCGTCTTCGAGGCCGACGTTCGCACGCGCGAGAATGTGCAGCTGAATGCCCGTGCCATGCAGGTCCATGAGGTCGCTTGGATCATCGGCAAAGAGATGACTGACCATTTCGGCGGCCACGTTCAAGGTGATCTGGGGGCATGCGAGCATGATCAACTCACGATGCTTGCGAGCCCAGACTTCGACAATTCGCAAGTCGCGCAGGTTCATTTCGCGAGTGAGCAGATGCAGCGTTCCGTTTGCATCGACAGCAAGCTCGACACGTTCATGATCGGGCTTGCGGAACGGAAGCGCGATCAGG
>DASZQE010000548.1:0-2925 GCA_035550175.1 Phycisphaerales bacterium
ACCATTGCCAGGCTCGGACTTGAGCGTGATGGCGCCGCCGTGTTCCTGCACGATTTTCTTGGTGACCGCGAGCCCGAGCCCCGTGCCGCGCTGTCCCTTGGAAGAGACGAAGGCTTCGAAGATTTTATCCTGTTGATCGAGCGGAATGCCGGGGCCGTTGTCGCCGACAATGATGTTCAGCTTGTGAGAAGCGGTGTCGAACGAAGCTCGCAACGTAACCACGCCGGTTTTTGCCGCCACGGCTTCAACGGCGTTGGTCGCCAGGTTCATCATCGCCTGGTGCAGGGCCGCGGGATCGACGGGAATGGGCGGAAGGTCATCCGGGACATCCTGCACGAGCGCGCAGCGCTTGCGGGTGCATTGCGGTGTAATGAGCTGCGCCACTTCCTGAATGACCGACGCAATGTTCGTCAGCTCAAACTCCATCGGCCGGGGCTTGGAGAACGTGAGCATGTTGAGCGTCAGCGCGTAAATGCGGTCGAGATTGCGGGTCAGAATCGGCCAGCCGTCGGCAGCGAGCTTGAGGTCGCCGCGCGAAAGCGCGAGTTCGACGGCATCGGCCCCGCCGCGCAAGCCCTGCAGGATGTTTTTGATGGAATGACTGAGCGAAGCGACCGTCTGGCCGACGGCGGCAAGACGTTCGGATTGCATGCGCGTTGAGAGTGCGTGCGCTGCCTGAAGTGCAAGCGCGGTGTGCTGGCCGATGGCGGTGAGGAGACGAAGCTGCTGATCGGTGAAAGTGAAATTCGCAAGCGAGGAATCGATGTGTATGACGCCGAAAATTCGGTCGGAAGTCTTGATGGGAACGCAGATGGCCGAGCGAATGCCGTAGTCGCGGACGCTGTCGCCGGAGCGGAAGCGGGGATCGTTCATGGCGTTGGTGGACAAAATGCCCTCGGCCTTTTCCAGAACGTGCTGAATGATGGTGCGCGAAACGGGAATGCGGCCTTCGTCGAGCGATTTCGGCGGAAGTTTATAGCGGACGACGATGGGATTTGAGCGATCGGTCGGCAATTGCTGCAGAAGAATGAATCCCCGATCGGGATGAAACTCATCGAAGATGAGATTCATGACTTTCTCGAGCAGATCCTTGGGTTCAATCGTGGACGCCGTGAGCGCGGTGAGTTCGTAGATGACGCGAAGGTGATTGACCGCTGCCTGCGTGGGGTCCGGCGAGGACAGCACCATGGATTCCGCATTAGTGTCGGTGGTGCTTTCGATGGTGAGGTCGAAGGATTCTGCAGGCAGGACCGAAACCGACGAGGATGAGTGATTGCCTTCTTCCTGCATGAAAACCATGAGCGTGGAACCGCAGCGGACCTGATCGCCGGGCTGAAGAAGGACGCGATCGGTGATTCGCTGGCCGTTGACAAACGTGCCATTGGCGGAATTGAGGTCGCGGACGTACCAGTGATTGTGATCAGGCGTCAGCTCAGCGTGCCGGCGGGACACGGTGGAATCGGTGATGGGGAGGGCTTCGGATGAGCGGCCGATGAGCTGGGGTTCGTTGCGTGGAAGCTCGAACTTCTTGCCGCGTTCGGGGCCTTGGAGGACGTGGAGGACGATCACGAGTGAAATGGTAGGCGAAAGCGGACTTGCAGTTGGTGCGAAAAATGCGGGCGAAAATATGAAATCGGCTACACTTTCAAGTGCGAATCAAGGAGATGCCGTGGCCGCTGAGCGCAAGAAATTCCAGAGCGTGACCATCGACGCAACGATGCGCATCGTGGCGCTTGTCGGCGAAGACGCATACCTGCTTGGCTATCACAGCAGGAAACTCGCTGAGCTTCTGCGTGCGAAATACGGCGAGATTCAGGAATTCCACTTTGACGGAACAAGCGCAAGCCTGGCGGAAGTCCTGGATGAGCTGCGCAGCCTTTCGCTGATGCAGACACACAAGCTCGTGACCGTGGACAGCGCAGATGTCTTTCTGAAGGCGGGTGGCGACGAAGAAGAAGAAAGCGAACCATCCGGCAAAGGAGGCGCAAGCAAGCGTGCGGCGCTCGAGCGCTACGCCGCTTCACCAGTGGAGGATGCGACGCTTCTCCTGCGGGCGAGTACCTGGCGGCCGGGAAATCTCGACAAGCTGATCGCGAAAGTCGGCATGGTGATCAAGCTGCAAAGTCCGGATGATGCGGGCGCGATCGTGTGGTGCGTGGAACGATGCAAGAAGCAATACGGAGTAGAAATTGATCGTGCAGCAGCGGAAAAACTCGTGCGTCTCATCGGGCCGGAACTGGCAATGCTGGACACAGAACTGGGGAAGCTTGCGAATTTTGCGGGCGGTACCGGCGCGAAGAAAATCGAGACCGGACACGTGGACCAAATGGTGGGGATGAGTCGGGAAGACCAGGCGTGGGCGATCCAGTCTGCGGTGCTGAGCGGCGATTCCAAACGAGCGGTGGAAAAGCTGCGGGAGCTGCTAACGGTTTCTCGGGTGGACATCGTGCCGTTGACATGGTCGATCATGGACCTGCTGCGGAAGGTGCATGCAGCGGGTCGATTGCAGCAGGAGGGGATGAACCCGGGAATGATCGCGAAGGAGCTGAAACTGTGGGGCGATGCGGTTCAGGGCGTGCTGAACGCGGGAAAGCGTGTGAAACCCGAGACGTCCGCGCAACTTTTGCGTGCCGCTGTGGAGACGGACCAGCACAACAAAAGCGGAGTGGGCGAGCCGGAGCGAAACCTTGAAGTCTTGACGCAGCGCGTAGCCGATACGATTGGGAACGCGCGGTGAATGCGCGTTGGAATGCGGGTATGCTGCGCCGAGCGTGATGAGGCGGAATGGAAATGAGCGGGTGCGGGTGATTGGGCAGGCCAGGACGGCCGACGAATTGCAGGAGGCAGACCATGATTCGCCAGTACAAGAAACACTGCCGACTGGCACTGAGCGCGGGCGTGGGGATTCTGATTCTTGCGAACATC
>DASZQE010000549.1:0-5286 GCA_035550175.1 Phycisphaerales bacterium
CTGGCGGCGATCGATCTGAAGATGATGGGGGGCGCGTATGATCCGAACGGGCGGGATGTGATTGTGCTGACGACAGACAAGCCGGCGAAGCCGGGAAGTGTGGTGAGTTGAGGTGGCTAGAATTATTTCACTGATCAAACAATTCAGAAAGTTATTGTATGCCCAATCTCGACGAAGTTTTCGGTATTCGAACTCGACCTGTTCTAAGCTATGTTGAACGAACAGAAGTCGATGCTCGTTTTCAGCAGGCCACCACGCAGGATTCGCATATCGTCATATATGGTTCTTCAAAGCAGGGCAAGACTGCATTGCGACAGAAGCACATAGCTGACGATGACATGATTGTCGTCCGATGCGGTCCAAATATGTCTACGGAAAGCGTGTATCGATCGATTTTGCGCCAAAGTGGAATCCGATTGGAAACAACTAACGTTTCGGAAACGGGCACAAAGGCGTCGGCAAAGACTCGCGTGGGATTCAAAGCGCTCATTCCAATATTCGGGGGCGGAGAAGCTGAGGTCGGAGGAGAAATAGAAGGAAATTCGACAAATTCATTGTCTTGGGAATTTGTTGGCTATGACCTCGGTGAGGCACAAGCGATCGGAGAACTTCTTCAGAAAGCTGCCTTCGCTAAATATGTCGTCCTTGAAAACTTTCACTATCTACAGGATGAGACGCAACGTAGTCTGGCTTTCGATCTTAAGACATTTCACGAGATGAAAGTTCGATTCGTCATTCTTGGTATTTGGCAAGAAGCCAATCTGCTGTTGTTCTACAATAGTGATCTTCAAGATCGAATCGTTGAAATACCGGTTGAGCCATGGACTTCCGCAGATTTTGATCGCGTCATCGCGACGGGTTGTGGAGTACTTAATATCCAGATTGATCCAAGAATATTGGCTATATTGAAACAGCAGGCCTATGGTAATATTGGTCTACTTCAGGAGTTTTTGCGCGTCGCGTGCGAAGAAGCGGAGATTCTTAAGACACAAGATAAGAATGTTGCGATTTCTGACATTGCATTAGCCCAGAAGGCTATTGATCGAAAATTGCACGACCAAAAGGGTCAGTTGTTGCAGATGCTTCAAAACATTGCAGCAAAAAGTCGGATGCGTACAGATACTGAGTCGCCGCTGTTGCTGCCGTATTATCTGGTCATGGCAATTCTGAGACTTCCTATTGACAACTTCAAGACTGGGGTCACGAAGCAACAGTTACAAGAATTTATCCGAGGAAATCACCATCGTAATGACAATGAAACGCCACGAACTAGTGACATAACAAATCTTGTCATTCAACTGCCGATATATCAAAAGGAAATGTCTTCGCCTTTCTTGCATTATAATTCTGAGGATAAAAAGATTCGTATAGTTGATATGAGATATTTTTTCGTATTGGCGAACACAGATCGAAATGCAATGTTGGACGAGATTCCGCTGCCAACGACTCCTGCAAACTAGCGATAGTGCCGTAGGTGAGGATTGCAATGAAATGGATTTGGCTGGCAGGCGAATGATTATGATTCAACTCGATCCTTTTTTGTGGATTCTCTTGTCTGTTGAGCTGTTGGACGAGTTTTGCAATTCAACCTTATGATTTGTGCATCCGACCCGAACCGTAGATGATCTGTTGCGACTGTATGGTTAGTTGGGGCAGACGGTTCGGCTAACCCCTCTTCCGTACACACAAACCGCTCGAAGGTCTGGGATAACCGCGCGGATGTTTGCGCGTTCGGGAGGTTTTCTGTCGGAAGAAGCGGGGATGCGGCGCGAAAATCGCGGGTGGTGGTGAAGAGAGGGGTGTGGAATGCCGAGAGAAGGGGTTGCATGAGCAGTTCGCCATACATTCCGAGGGCTGATGCGGCATTTCGTACGTGGGCTGAATCGTTCGCGACGGTGATCAGTGGTGATCCCGCGCGATTCGGTCTCGCGCAGGCGGAAGCAGCTTCCATCATGCAGGCGTTTGAGCGGTATCACACTGCATACATGCGAGCAATCGGCCCCAGTACGCGCACGAGAGGGGCGATCGCGGACAAGGATGATGCACGGTCGATCCTGGAAAATCTGTGCAGGGGGTATGCCGCAACGATTCGCGCGAACAAGGGAGTGGTTGACAGCGACAAGATCGCGATCGGGTTGCGGCCGACGAATCCCTCGCGGCGGAAGCGCAGATGTCCATCGGTTGCGCCGCTCTTGAACTGGATTGGTTCGCTGGCGAATCTGGATCAGTTGTTCTACAGGGATTTGAACAATGGGAAGGGGGCGAAGCCGTATGGCGCGGAGCGGCTGGAGTTGTTCGTGGCGTACAGCGGGGTGGGCGAGCCGAAGCCGAAGGTTTCGGAGGCGAAGTTTCTGGGGTCGTATCGGAAGAATCCGATCCTGGTGCGGCATGATGCAGCGATGCATGATGCGGGGAAGCTGCCGACGTATTTTGCGCGGTGGGCGGGATTCAATGATGATGTGAGCGCGTGGTCGCTGGCGGCTTCGCAGGGGATTGCGCGGCGGAAGGCGGATGCGGAGGAGAAGGGGAAGGATGCAGGGGAAGAGGTTTTGAAGATGGCGGCGTGAGGGGAAGGGGGGTGAAAAGCACGACTCTCCCGCAGAGCCGGGCGAGTCGTGGCACCGGCGCAGTGTTAGAAGTTCGCTCCCCTCACCCCCCCTCATCCTGGCCCTCTCCCCTCCTCTGAGGGGAGAGGGGGAGAAGAGAGGGAAGGCACCGCATGTACATGCGGTGCTAAGGGAGTAACGAGGTGCGAGGGAGTTGTGACAGCTTGTTGAAGAAGCGGAGGAATCGCAAGCAAGCTCGCACGCTCAACACAAGAGCACGACTCTCCCGCAGAGCCGGGCGAGTCGTGGCACCGGCGCAGTGTTAGAAGTCCGCTCCCCTCATCCCGGCCCTCTCCCCTCTGTAGAGGGGAGAGGGGGTGGAGAGTAGGAGGTGCCGCATGTACATGCGGTGCTAAGTGAGCGAGTCGTTGCGCCGAAGAATTTATTATTGCAGCGAAGAATTTATTGTTTGTGATCATTCGTCGGCGGATCGACGGTACTTGTCAGCCAGCCTTTGCGCCAGAAGTAGATGAGGAAGGCGAGGGCGGTGAGGGCCATGAGGGTGATGGCGAGGGGGTAGCCGAAGGTCCAGCGGAGTTCGGGCATGTGCTGGAAGTTCATGCCCCAGACGCCGGCGATGAAGGAGAGGGGGATGAAGATGGTGGCGATGATGGTGAGGACCTTCATCACTTCATTGAGGCGGTTGGAGAGCGAGGAGAGGTAGACCTCCATGAGGCCGGAGGTGAGTTCGCGATAGGTTTCGATGATGTCGATGATCTGGACGCAGTGGTCGTAGGCATCGCGGAGGTAGAGGCGGGTTTCGGGGGTGATGAGGGGAAGCTCGAGGCGGAGGAGCGAGTTGAGAGATTCGCGCTGCGGCCAGATGGCGCGGCGGAGGGCGAGGAGATCGTGGCGGAGATCGTGGATGCGCGTCATGCAGGGGCGGTCGGGCTTGAAGGCGGCGTGGTCTTCGAGGGTTTCGATGCTCTCGCCATAGGTTTCGAGCACGGGGAAGTAGGAATCGATGATGGCATCGATGAGGGAGTAGGCGAGGAAGTCGGCGGCGAGCTTGCGGATGCGGCCCTTGTTGGTGCGGATGCGATCGCGGAGGGGGTCGAAGACATCGCCGGGATGTTCCTGAAAGGTGATGACGAAATCCCTGCCGAGGAAGAGGGAGACCTGCTCAGCGTGGAGGCGGTCGTTGAAGGTGACCATGCGCGAGACCATGTAGAGGTGATCGCCGTACTGATCGACCTTGGAGCGCTGGTGGACGTTGACGACGTCTTCCATGGCGAGAGGGTGAAGGTTGAACTGGGTGGCGATGGATTTGAGGACGGATTCATCGCCGAGGCCATCGAGATCGATCCAGAGGACGGGATACTTGTTGCGGTACTGGGCGATTTGCGCGGGGTCGGAGAGTTTCTGTTCGAGAAAGGCGTCGGCGGAGTAGGCGAAGAGGCGGATTTCGGGCTTGGGCGCGGCGGGGTCGATGGTGAGCGTGCCGGGCGCGGAGCCGGGGGGCGTGCGGCGGCGGGCGAGTGTGAGGCGCGGGAAACGGCGTTTGTGGTTTTTGGACATGCGGGGTGAAGAGGGAGGGAATCAGGCGAGGGCCGCGCGGATTTTGGCGGAGAGGGAGGCGGCATCGGCGGGGTCGAGGGTGCCGGCGGTCCAGCGGATGCCGAGGCCGAAGTCGTTGATGTGGGGAATGATGTGGAAGTGGACGTGGGGGACGGCCTGGTGCGCTGCGGCGCCGTTGTTCTGAAGGACGTTGTAGGCGGTTGCGCCGGTGGCGGCGAGGACGGCGCGGGCGATGCGCGGGAGGGCGCGGCCGAGCGCAGCGGCGGAGTCATCGGAAAGTTGATGGAGGAAGGGTTTGGATTCGCGGGGGACGACGAGGGTGTGGCCGGGCGAGAGGGGCGCGATATCGAGGAAGGCGATGAGATGAGGGTCTTCGAAGAGTTTGTGACAGGGGATTTCGCCGGCGATGATGCGATCGAAGATTGTGGCGGGCATGGAAGGAATGGTACAGCGCGGAAAAGCCAAAAAGCGAGAAAGGCCGGGAAGATACACCGCGAGCAAGCTCGCACGCTAAACAAAGGAATACGACTCTCCCGCAGAGCCGGGCGAGCCGTGGCACCGCTGCTGCTGCCGCGCTCGGGAACGAATCAGTTGAGGGCGGCGGCGCCGGAGACGATTTCGGTGAGCTCGGTGGTGATCTGGGCCTGTCGAGCGCGGTTGTAGCGGCGCTTGAGAAGCTTGCCGAGTTCCTTGGCGTTTTCGGTGGCGGCTTTCATGGCGATCATGCGCATGATCTGTTCGGAGACGACGGAATCGTTGAAAGCCTGGAAGAGCGAGGCTTTGACGGCGGCGGGGAGCAGGCTGGCGAGAAGCTCCTCGGCGTTGGGGGAGAATTCGTAGTTTGCTCCAGCCTCTTTTGCGCCGCCTTCTTTTGCTGCACCGTCTTTTGACGTGCTGGCGGAAGCGGGGGGTTTCAGCGGGAGCAACTGCATGACTTCGGGGATCTGACGGGAGTTGGTTTCGAAGCGCATGTAGACGACGTAGATGGCGTCGTACTTGCCGGCGGAGAATTCGGACATGAAGCGGTCGGCGATTTTCTCGACGTCTTCAAACTTGGGTTTGTCACCGATGGTGTGGCGCTGGGCGATATCGATTTTGAGGAACTTGAAGAAGCCGACGGCTTTCTTGCCGGAGGTTTCGAGATCGAGCTGGGTGTTGGATT
>DASZQE010000550.1:0-2744 GCA_035550175.1 Phycisphaerales bacterium
CGGGGAGTTCGGAATCGCGCACGGGCATGAGGATGAGTGTGGTGAGCGGGATTTCGGCGAGCGCGAGGTGGAGAGCTTCGGCGGGGGAATAGACGGCGACGGTGTGGATGCCGGCGCGATGCATGCGACGCGCGATGGGAATTGCGCCGAGACCGTAGGCATCGGATTTGATGATGGGGCAAAGGCGGCAGGACGCACCGACGAGGGCTTGAAGGGTGGCGAGATTGTGATCAAGCCTTTGAAGCTGAACTTCGAGAACGCTGACTTCCTGCATGCGAGACACATCCATGTGTACGAAGTTCGAGGTGAAAAGCAGCGCATAAGCACGCTGCGCGGAACAAGTTGTATCGGACGGGAATGGATCGTATCATGAGACCGCAGAATCAGGCTGCATTTCTTCCGCACGGTCTGAGATTGCCGGGGATTTTGTGCGGGCGCGGTTCGGGATTGTGACGCTTACTCCCGTTGCCGAATCACAGTGAGCATCGTGGAGCTTCGCGGAGCTTTCCGGATCGCATGGATGAAGTTTTTGATCAGAATGTGACGTTCAAATCGCTTGGATTGAGCGAGGCGGTTTTGCGCGGGTTGGAGGACAAGGGGTATGAGCGGCCGACGGTGGCGCAATCGCTGTTGATTCCGACGGCGCTTGAGGGGAAGGATGTGCTGGGGCAATCGAAGACGGGAACGGGGAAGACGGCGGCGTTCGGGATTCCGATGCTGAATCAGCTCCGACATGGCGACGGATTCGGCGGATTGATTCTGGTGCCGACGCGGGAACTGGCGATTCAAGTGACGACGGAGCTGCGGGACCTGGCGCACCACACGGGTTTGAACGTGACGGCGGTGTACGGCGGACAGAAGATGACGACGCAAAGCGAGAAGCTGAAGCGGCATCCGGAGATCATCGTGGGCACGCCGGGTCGGGTGATGGATTTTCATGATCGCGGGCAGTTGCCTTATGAGCGTGTGAAGATCGCGGTGCTGGATGAGGTGGACCGGATGCTGGACATCGGGTTCCGGGATGACATTCGGCGGATTCTGGGGACGATGCGGCAAAAGCACCAGACGGTGTTTGTGTCGGCGACGATTTCGGATGAGATCGAGAAACTGGCGCGGCAGTACATGCACGAGCCGGTGAGATTGAACGTGACGAGGGGGCAGAGCCTAACGGTTGCACAGGTGAAGCAATCGCATTTTCTGGTGGAAGGGTGGGACAAGAAGCGATTGCTGCTGCACCTGCTGACGCATGAGCAGCCGGCGCTGACGCTGGTGTTCTGCAGGATGAAACAGACGGTGGACCAGGTGGCGAAGTATCTGCGCGAGAACAACATGGACGTGCATGCGATGCATGGCGACATGTACCAGGGGAAGCGGAACCGAGTGATGCAGCAATTTCGAGAAGGAGATTTGAGCGTACTGATTGCTTCGGACCTGGCGGCGCGTGGGCTGGACGTGACGGGGATATCGCACGTAATTAATTATGACCTGCCGGAGGATCCGGATATTTACGTGCATCGGATCGGACGGACGGCGCGTGCGGGGAAGGACGGGATCGCGTGGAGTTTCGTGACGCCGGAGCAAGGCGGGTTGCTGACGTCGATTGAGCAGTTGACGAACACGGAAGTGCCGAAGCAGGAGTATCCGGATTTTGTGCCGGGGCCGGTGCCGGAGGAGGTGGTGCGGAGGCGTGAGATGGATGCGAAGCGCCGGCAGATGTTGAAAGAAGAATCGAACAGGAGCACTGTTGCGCCCCCGACAAATGTTGATGCGATGGACTTGACGAAATTCCCGGGGGGATTGGTGCCGACGGCGTTGCCGACGCGGAGAATGGGCGGGCGGCTGCGCGGGCGACGATAGGCTGGGCGCTGGTGGTGCGAGATGGAGAGCGGATTGCGTATTCATGAAGACGTGATGCGGGGGTTGGAGCGCGGCGCGGCGGTGGTTGCGCTGGAATCGGCGGTGATTACGGCGGGGCTGCCGAGGGAAGTTTTTGCGAAAGCGAAGGAGATTGATGGAGAGTGGGATGTGAGTGGCGGGACGAATTTTGAATTGGTGCGGGCGATGGAACGGACAGTGCGCAAAGGAGGCGCGATACCGGCGAGTGTGGCGGTGATTGACGGGGAGATTCGCGTGGGGTTGTGTGAGGATGAATTGAGGGTTTTTGCGAGTGATGAGCGAGCGGAGAAGGCGGCGAGCAGGGATCTGGCGCATGTGATGGTGAAGAAGGAAAGCGCGGGGACGACGGTGTCGGCGACGCTGGCGGTGATGAAGATGGTGAACCGTGAGTGCGAGAAGCGCGGATGGGCAGGGAGGATGAGGGTGTTTGCCACGGGCGGAATCGGGGGGGTGCATCGGGAGTGGTCGAGGAAGCTGGATGTATCGGCGGACCTGAGGGCGATTGCGCAGACGAAGGCGTGCGTGGTGTGTGCGGGAGTGAAATCGATTCTGGATGTTCGCGCGACGCTTGAGGCGTTGGAGGCGCTCGAGGTTGTGGTGCTGGGGTATCGCACGGATGTGTTTCCGCAGTTTCAGTGTGCTGGGGAAGCGGATGTGCGAGTGGCGAGGCGGGTGGATGATGCGCGGAGTGTTGCGGAATTGTGCGAGAAGCATTGGGGATGCATCGGACACGAGGGTGGTGTGATTGCGGCGCAGAGCGTGCCGGCGAAGTTTGCGATGGAGCATGGAGAGCTGGAGCGCGCGATTACGGCTGCGGAACGGGCGGCGAATGAGGCGGAAATTTCGGG
>DASZQE010000551.1:0-4715 GCA_035550175.1 Phycisphaerales bacterium
CTCCAGAATGTGAGCCATGTTCCGGCAGACGATCGACTTGTCGATATCCGCCAGATCACTTTCGATGAGCGTGAGAAACAACGCCATCGCGCCGTCTGCGTCGCCGGTGTCGAACAAGCGTGACGCCTCGTGGGCGATCTCGTAATACTTCTGGTAGTCCACGATTGATATGGTAGTGGGCCGTTTCGCCGAACGCCCGTGCGGCTTGTCCGTACACTTTGTGTCGCCATGCGCATCATGCACATCTCCACCCGTCTGATTCTCGGAGGCTCGCAGGAGAACACCGTGCTTTCCTGCGAAGGCCAGGTGCGCCGCGGTCATGCCGTGTCGCTGGTCTATGGCCCGATCTACGGTCCGGAAGGCTCGATGCTGGAGCGCGTGCAGGCCTTCCGCTCACCCACCGGCGAACGCATTGAGAATATTGAAACGCCGAACCTGACCCGCGAGCTTGCGCCGTTCAGAGATCCCAAGTGCCGACGCGAACTCCGCACCCTTATCCGTTCGTGGAAGCCCGATGTCGTGCATACGCATTCCTCAAAAGCGGGCATCCTCGGCCGACTCGCGGCCTGGAAAGAAAAAATCCCCTGCGTCGTTCACACCGTGCATGGCCCGCCTTTTCACGCTTACGAAAAGAAATGGCGGAACGCGATCTACAAATTCGCTGAACGCTCCGCCGCAAAGAACTGTCACAAAATTATTTGCGTCGCGGACGCCATGCGTCAGCAATTCCTCGCTGCCCGCATCGGCAAGCCCGAGCAATACGAAATCGTCTACAGCGGCATGGAAATCGCCGGCTACCTCAGCCCAGCTTCAATTGACCTGACGTGGACGCGCGAGAATGTTCGTCGCGAACTCGGATTCTCACCCGATGATTTCGTCCTCGGCACCATCGCCCGGCTTGCGGAACTCAAAGGCCACGATGACCTGCTCGATGCCCTCGCTGATGACATGAAGCGTGACCCCCGCATCAAACTTCTCTGGGTCGGCGACGGCTGGCTGCGTGAAAAACTTTCCGCGCGCATCAACAACCTCAACCTGCACAAGCAGGTCATCACCACCGGTCTCGTCCCGCCTGAACACATCCCCAAATACCTCGCCGCCATGGATGTCCTCGTGCATCCTTCATACCGCGAAGGTTTGCCGAGAACCGTTGTGCAAGGCCTGCTCGCGGGATTGCCCGTCATTGCCTACGACGTCGATGGCACGCGCGAAGTCTGCATCACTAACCAGACCGGCAGGCTTATCCAACCCGGCGACCGCGCCATGCTGCGCGAAGCGGCGCTTTGGATGCATGACCACCCCGTCGAGAGGGGGGGGCTGGGAAAAAACGGCCGCGAACGCTGTCGCGAACGCTTCTCCGCTGACACAATGGTGGATCACCTGCTGCGAATCTATGAGGATGTCCTTGCCAACTCTCGCTGATTCCATTCTGTCGTGCGTCTCATCGCGAAGTGTGCGTGCGATGACCGCCGTGTTCGTGATCTCTTCGAGCATTGCTTCTCAGGCACACGCCCAACTCTTTGATCCGCCGGCCGCATCATCGCCTTCTGCATTGAGCGCACCCAAACTTGAAAAAGATTCGTATGCGTACGCATCAATTGCCACGCTCAAGAAAGAGCTTGACGCACTGCTGCAATCCATCGATGCGAGCGGCGCAGACTCACCCGCGATTCGTGCACAGGCCAATCTCCGCGCCATCGCCATCGCCATGCTCGAATCCGCAACCACGGATGATCCAGCCTCCAACTGGACTGCGATCCAGGCATTCACATTGATCGATGCGCTGCCCGCGCTCGACAAAGCCATCCAGGATGCCGCAGCGTCCTCTGCCCAAGCCGGCGTGCAATCACCCACGTCACCGATCGCGCTTCTCAACCAGTTCAATGCCGATGCAGCAAATCTCCCGCAGTTGCCGTTGAAGCCGCCGATGAGTTCGCCGAAACC
Organism: Phycisphaerales bacterium; assembly: GCA_035550175.1. Taxonomy (GTDB): domain Bacteria; phylum Planctomycetota; class Phycisphaerae; order Phycisphaerales; family SM1A02; genus DASZQE01. Next base: position 1,945 of record DASZQE010000551.1, read on the forward strand.
CACGATTCTCAATCGCATGTTCAATGCATTGTTTACCGCAATCAATCAATCAGATGCGCACCCTCGCTGGCCGGCCGGCACAATGAATGTCGCCTCCGCCCCGTCATCCAGCGAAGTTCAATCCCCGATCTATTCTCCATCATCCGAAACCGACTCTCCCCCCACGTCCGCACAAGTCGAATCGCTTCGCACAAAGGTCGCAACGTCAAACATCTCTTCCGATGCTCGCACCGCCGCCACGCGAATTCTTTCCAACATTCAACTCGCGCTCTCCGATGCCGACCTGGCTCCCAGAACCGCACCGCTGTTTCGTGCAACACAGTCGGCCATCGAACTCGCTGATTATTTTGCAGGCGAATCCATTCTGCCCGCCGACCGCCAATCTTTCTATTCAGCCCGCCTCAGTAACTTGCTGACCTCGCTGGTCGATCCCGCCAATCGTCCGCAAGCATATGAATCACTCGCGCGCCTTTCGCATTCCGCCTCCGTTCTGCAATCCATTCACGACATCGCCTCGCGTTCGATTGATCCCGCGCCGCTGCTCGCAGCGCTCGCGCAAGCCGATGGTTCCGATACGGCCGCAACAACGCTTCCGAGCAACCTTGCAACGATTCAGCAATTCTCCGCTGCACTCAGCCCGCTGCTCGATTCGCCGCCGAATGATCCGCCCTCAAAGCTCAAACGCGATCTTCTTGAAGTCCGTCACAAGCTCGCACTCCAGCTCAGCACCGCACAGGCCAAGCTGATTCAAGCCATCCCGCGATTTGCGACCGATCCCTCCGCGCTCGCAGACCCCGCGATCGCATCCATGATCCAAGACACCAGCACCCTTGCACTCACCATCAACAATGTCGATCGCATCCCCTCCGATGTCCACCGCGTCAGCGAAATTCCCGGCATCCGCGTGAAAACCACTTCGTCCATCGAAGACCGCCTGACCCGTCATGCACGCCTGTTGCTTGAACCCGCGCATCAGCAGGAAGCCGCTGCCGCGCTCAACAATTTCCACGATCAGCTTTCTCGCTTCGCCAAATTGCCCGCCGAAGATCAATTGGCCTCTCCCACTCCCGCCATCCTTTCCATCACCGCCGGCCTGCAACGCGACCTCGCCAACGCCATCACCAGTATCCGCATCGATTGGCTCGATTCATGGGCGACCGGCCAGAGCAACACGCCGCAGGCACAAACCGCACTGACAAAAATGGATGCGCTCTTCAACCTGATGTCAGCGATCAATGATCTTGCACCTGTTCTCGCCATTCCCACCGATGCTCCGACGCATCCGCTCAATGTGCTCAACCGCCATCCAGCCTGGCATCTTTCGCCAAGCGCCATCGCACGCCTCTCCACTGATCCGCTTTCGCGCTTGAAGCTCGCAGTCGCAGCAGCAGTTCAACGAAACGATGCGGAATTGCACAACCAGCTTGAGCAGGTCTCGGATGATGCGCCGATCCTCATTCTTGCTTCGCACCTCGCGCCGATGATCACAGGCGACATCCGTGAGCCTGCTTCAGACACCACCGCATCACAAGCGCTCGAGAAACTCTGCGCCATGCCCACGGACTCCTCCGCACTGCTTTCCTTGACTCCCCCGCTCGCCCGCCTCACGCGCTATCAACTCGAACTCGAATACGCACTCCCGCATTCCAGCGTGCAGCAATCCACCCAGCTCCAAGCCTTCGTCACCTCCCTCGCCCGCTCCATGTTGCAATCGCTCAATACCTCCACACCTTCCACATCCACCGGGAACTCAAACTCTCAATGAACCCCCTCAACATTCTCATCGTCGGCCCGCATCCGGATGATCAGGAACTCGGCATGGGCGGCACCATCGCCCGGCTTTCCTCACAGGGCCACAACATCCTCCTCCTCGATATGACCAACGGCGAGCCCACGCCCCACGGCACGCCCGAACTCCGCGCCAGGGAAGCCGCCGACGCCGCACACATCCTCAACGTCAAACGCCAGACGCTGCACTTCCCTAATCGCCAGCTCATGCACTCGCTCGAAGCCCGCCACGCCGTCGCCGCCGTCATCCGTCAGCATCAGGCTTCAATCGTCTTCACGCCCTATTTCGAAGACGCCCACCCCGACCACATCGCCACCACCCGCATCGTTGAAGATGCCCGCTTCGATGCCAAGCTCACAAAATCCTCCATCCCCGGCGAGCCCATCTACCCCCGCTGGCTCTTCTACTACTACTGCACGCACCTCCGCCACGTCGCCAACCCCTCATTCATCTTCGATATCACCGGCTTCGAGGAAACCAAGCGTAAATCCATCCTTGCCTACCACACCCAGTTCGTGCTTCCCGAAAAAAATCGCCGTATCGTCGATTGGCTCTCCGCCTCCAACACCTACTTCGGCTCCCGCATCGCCACCGCCTCCGGAGAACCGTTCTTTACGAAAGAACCATTGGGAATCAGCGCGTTTAACTCTCTTGCTTGATTCCGGTGCCACGACTCGCCGCCTGCCTTGAGGCGGAGAGTCGTGCAGTGGGTTTATCATCCTGATTCGATGTTTGATTCAAAAACACATCGCAAGCGGCTCAAGCGATTTGAAATCGCCAATCAACCGAGATTCCTGACATTTTCTTGCTACAAGCGATTGCCGTTGCTGAACAACGATCAAATCAAAGCGTTGTTCCTCACGCACTTGCAACGAGCACGCGAATCAAGCAATTTTAGATTGTACGCTTGGGTGATCATGCCGGAGCATGTGCATCTGATCATTGTTCCGTATTTGCCCGAACACCCTCTGCGGAAAGTGTT
>DASZQE010000552.1:0-3799 GCA_035550175.1 Phycisphaerales bacterium
TGCCATGGCTGATTGTCGAAGATGTTATTGTGGAAGCCGTTGGCCCGATTGCCGCTGCTGGTACGTTTGCGGGCATTTCCGGAATGAAATTTCTGCAGATGGTCGCGCGCAAGGTCCGTTGGGTGCAGGGAAATGCGGATCACATCGTGAAGATGTTGAGCGGAAAGTGAGCGTCACCTGATGGCGTGCTCGTTGCGATTTCGCTTCTGTGCGCTCTTCATGGCTGCAGCCGTGCTTGTCCCGTTCTCCGGGTTGGCGCGTTCCGCCTCAGCCCAGGCCACAAGACCCACGATTCTGCGCACCTACAAACTTCCCGACCCCGTCAACCGTCCCGACCCGCAGAGCACCCAGAGCGAAGACCAGTCGATCAACCCCGCAACAATGGTTTCCGGCGAGCTCTTGGAATCGCTTCGCCTTCTTGAATCTTCGAATTATGAAACGCGCGAAGAAGCCATCGACAAGATCGTGGAACTCTGTGCGAGCGACCAATCCATCATCTACACGCTGCTCGACAAGGCCGACTTGTCACCGGAACAGCGGGAACGCCTGCTGATATGCCTGCGGCGCATTTTGCTTGAAACACCTCGCGGCGCACTCGGTATTCAGATGGGTCCCGGTCTGCAGGGCGAAGTCGTGGTCACCCGACTCCTGCCCGGAATGCCCGCCGAAAAAGTCCTGCACGTCGATGACCGTATCCAGGTCGTCAACAACCGCGTTGTGAACATTCAATCCGATTTGATCAGTGAAGTGCAAAGCCTCAAGCCCGGCGACAAGGTTCATCTGATGATTCGTAGAGCGCGGGTGGACGAAAACGGCATGTTCATCCGCGATAAGGACAACCAGATCGTCTACGACAACATGAGTGTGGACATGGAACTGGGATCTACCGAGCAATTATCCGAGATCAACAATCGCAACGGCTTTGCGTTGGCGCCGAATCCCATCACCAATCAGCGTGAAGCAATCGCTCAGACAGCCTCGCGCGCGTACGGAGTGCGCCCGCAGAAAGTGCCCTTGGGGGACGGGCTTGATGATCTGGTTGTGAAGCCTCACGAAAATGCTCCCGTTGAAGATTCGCCCAACGAGGTCATCCGCCTTTCCGCTGCGAACCATCCCTTCGTTCGTCAGATTCGTGAAGAGAAACTTCAGATTGCCCGCGGCGTTCTCGCGTTGACCCCCGAGCTCCGGACAGCCTGGCAGAATCGTCTTGAACTGCTCACGCAGGCTGCGGAAGATCGTTCGCTTGATGAAGTCGCCCGCGAGCAGATCAAGGATGTGCTTGCTGAATATCTCAAGGAATACAAGAACGGCCCGCGTTGAGCGGGCAATCACCCCTCCATGAGTCAAAGCATCTGCCCCGGTGCGCAGCTCCGTCCGCGAGTCGTGATTCGCCAGTCCGAGACATCTTCTCGCCCGAACCATCGCACATCACCCTTGCGGAATGCCTGAACCTGCATCGACTGCACCAACAGCTCTCCGCGAATGCGTCCCGCATCAATCTCCACGACGCGAATCCATAGATGCTCACGCATCGCGCCCGCCGCACCATGCTTCTCCGCAGTCACGCCGACCTTCACGTGAAATTCAGCATCCGCACGCTGCCCTGCCGAGCCTGATTCCCGCATCCATGCGTTCCACGCTTGCACAAAATCGTCCCAGTGATGGCTCGCCAGTCTCGCACGTCTCAGCGTCGCTCGATCCCCCAGCATGAGCGTCGTCGAGCCTTCTGCAATCTTTCGTAACGCATCCACAGGGCATGGATTCCCCGCACGAATCGCCTTCGGATCACACACCACCGCGCGTGTCCCCATGTGTGCAGCGTCCGCTGGCCCTCCGCGGTCGTTCTTCCCTCCGGGCGCTCCTTCTTCAAGCATGCGTACCGCCGTGTGAACCGGAACAAAGGCAATCTCGATTCCCTCCCCAACCGAAACAATCTCGCCCGGATCAGGCAGTCCCATTTCCATCACCAACTCAACCAGCAGGTTCAGAAACTGCGCCGCAACGTTCAGCAACTCCTCGGGAACTCCCAGCAATTCCAGATCAGGCAACCCGCACCGTGCAAGTCCGTGTGTATGAATCCAGGCGTGCGCCGAATGCTCGCCAGCCGACTGGGCTGTCTGCTTCAGCGCGTTCGAGACAACGTGAATCGTCCACAGCAGTTCATTCGCCGGCACCGCAAATGCATGGCTTGCAAACCGATCCAAGGCCCCACGCGAATGCCACAAGCCAACATCTGCGTCAAACAATGCCGGGCATTCCGGAAACGCTTTCGCAAGCAGATGAATCAGCGATGCAAAGTCCGCGATCGGGTCTTCAAAATCCAGCGCCGTCTGCACGCCGATCACCCATCGGCATTCCTTCGCGCGATCCTCCGGAACATCTTCGCTCGAAACCGGCTTCGCCGCTTCGCACCACAGCAGAACCGGCTGATTCAATCGCGAAAACTCGCACACACATCCCCACCGCACCTCTGAATCCGCTGGCAATGCACTGATGCCGCTCGGCTCTTCACCCACGCCCGCCGCGAGCAATCCGACGACATCCACCTGCTCCGGCTGCTCGCCCGGCCACAAGAGAAAAAGTGACACCGGCTGCGGTTCAAGCTCCCACGTGTCAGGCAAGGCTTCATCAGCGATCGGCAGCGAATGGTCCTGTGGTGTGTGCATCAACATCCATCATACGGAACCCGGCCGATTATCGTCCTGATCGCTCCCGAATCAGCAGCAGCAGAGCCACGGTGACGCCGATCGCAGACACCAGAATCAGCATGTTTCGCTGAACATCCAGTTGCTGCTGTGCTTCCAGTTCAGCGTCAAAGCTCCGCTGTTCCTCGATCAATTCATCCAACACCGCGATCAGGTGCGGCCAGTCCTCAGGCGCTACGCTGATGACGAACGGCCCCTTTAAGCCCGTGAGTTTTTCAAGATGAAGCTCCGCTTCTTCTGATGAGGAAGAATGGACGTCCTGCACGCGAAGCTGAGCCGGAAACTCCATCGCCTCCAGTGTCGTGGCGATCGTCCTCGCCTCATACAGGCTGGTCGTGCGAAACAGCTCGCGCCAGTTCGTGTCGGCAACCATGCCTCAAGTGTATTCCGTGTTTTTCAAACGGCGAGAAAAAATCATCCGCATCACGCGGAAAAATGACCGCGCTCATCCCACTACGATGTTGATGATCTTGCCCGGCACGATCACGACCTTCTTCACCGCTTTCCCCTCGATCGCCTGCTGCACCTTCTGGTCCGCCATGCACATCGCTTCGATCGCCTTCGCGTCAGCATCCGCCGGCACTGACAACTTCCCCTTCACCTTCCCGTTGATCTGCACCGGAAGCTCAACCGTGCTGTCGCGCAGCATCGCCGGGTCAACCGTCGGCCACGGTTCGTACGCCAGAGACTTTGTGTGCCCCAGTTTCAACCAGATTTCCTCCGCAATGTGCGGTGCAAACGGCGAAAGAACAACCGTCAATCGCCCGAGTTGATCCGCGGTCAGGCTTCCCGCTTTCGTCGCCAGATTCGTGAATTCGATCAGCGCTGCAATCGCCGTGTTCATTGAAAGCGATTCAATGTCCGCCCCGACTTTCGCAATCACTCGGTGCAGCGCCCGCTCGACATCCGCGTTCGGTGTTTCCGCCGTGCGAATCTTTCCTGTCTGCTCATCAACCGCCACTCGCCAGATGCGTGCGAGAAATCGCGACAATCCTTCGATATCTCGTGGATTCCACGGCTTCGATGCCGCCAGCGGCCCCATGTACATTTCATAGAGCCGGAACGTGTCCGCACCATACTGAGCAATCACGTCA
>DASZQE010000553.1:0-2525 GCA_035550175.1 Phycisphaerales bacterium
TGCCACCGTCAATCAATACTTCAGCGCATTGCCCGCAGACCTGAAGAATTCCGATTCCGGCGAGCGATTCCATGACTCTGTTGAATTGGCCAACACCAACAAGGCCAAGGCTGCGGAGGAAAAGCAGAAAGCTCTTGAAAAGGCACATTCGGAGATGCTTGATGCCGCAGGCAAGGACAAGCTCCCCGCTGCACTCATCAAGGCGGTTGAAGTGCAGATGCTGCTTCCGAAACTCGATGACGCCTTGGCTGATCCCGAGATCATGAAACTGATCGGACAGGCGAAGTCGGAATTGCCTGACATCGAGAAAGAGGGCGACTGGCTGCATGCTCAGGAATTGATCTTTTATCTGAAGACGCTGTATGAAGACACCACGCAGCGGCCCGAATACGACCGCATCTCCAAGGAACTCGACTGGGTCAACACCCGCCTGTCGTTGCTCGCTGAGTACGCTCCCAAGCATCTGTATGACCTGCGCCAGAAGCGAGCGGAGCGCAACGGCGACAAGGCGCTCAATCCGTTCAATCCCGCAGCGCTGGAAGATTGGCGTGAAACGCTGAAAGGTGTTGATGCTCGCACACTTAAAGAATGCCTGCGCGTCGCGGCCACACAGCACATTGAAGCACGCGGCTGGGCTCCACTCCTGAAGGGTGGGCTGGAATCGCTGAAGATTCTTGTCACGACCTCGGCCCTCTCCGAAACATTTCCTCTGCTTTCAGATGCGGACAAGGTTTCAGGGTTTGTCAGCTATGTCGATGGCGAGTTGAAGAATCAGCAAGGTGCGAACGCACATGCCGATCAGGCCGCCCTCAGCCGCATTCTCGATGGGCTGACGGCCATCAACGATCAAACCGTGCAATTGCCCGCCGGCGTGATCTATCGTGAGTTCGGCGATGGCGCGATGGCGCAACTCGATGAATACTCCGAGATCATCTGGCCCGACAAGCTGCTTCGTTTCAATCAATCCACCGAAGGCCGATTCACCGGCGTCGGCATCATCATTCGGCATAACGATGCGCGTGAAATCGTCGTCGTGAATCCGCTGGAAGGCACGCCGGCGTATTTTGCGGGGATCAAGCCCGATGACATCATTGCTGAAGTCGATGGCGAATCCGCTGTCGGCTGGAGCCTGAATGACGCGGTCGATCGCATCACCGGCGATCCCGACACCAAAGTGACCATCGGCATCAAGCGCAAAGATGTCCCCGATGTCATCAACTACTCGCTGAAGCGAGATGTCATCAAGCTTCGCACCGTCATGGGCTGGTACAAGAAAGACTTGAAGGCCGATGGCGAGCCGGATTGGAACTGGTACATCGATCCCGCGTCTCGCATTGCATACGTGAAACTCTCGCAGTTCACCGAGGACACCTATCCCGATCTGCTTGAAGCCTGCAAGGAAATGTCCGCGGACAACCCGCCAAAGGGATTGATTCTGGACCTTCGATACAACCCGGGCGGACTTTTGACGTCGGCCTTCTACATCAGCAACCTCTTCGTGAAGTCAGGCATGATCGTTTCGGGTGAAGATAAGTACGGCGACAAGCCCGCATTTGAAATGAAAGCCAGCCCCGTTCGCGCGGCGCTTGCCGGCTTGCCCACCGTTGTGTTGGTGAACAACGGGTCTGCGAGCGCGAGTGAAATCGTTTCCGGTTGTCTGCAGGCACACGGAGCGGCGCTGGTGATCGGCGAACGTTCTTTCGGTAAGGGAAGCGTGCAGACGGTGCCGAACACCTCTGGAAATGCTCGAATCAAGGTCACTACGCAGTATTACCGACTGCCTCCAGCACCAGGTCAGGAGAAGGGCCGTCTGGTTCACAAGCGTCTCAACGCCACTGACTGGGGCGTGAAGCCCGATCTTACGGTGCCCATGACACCGGAACAGTTGACGCAAACGATAGAACTTCGTCAGCAGGCGGACCTGATTCCGCAAGATGCCGATGGCAAGCTCAATCCGAATTCACCGGATCGTCCGGATGTGAATCGTCTGCTCACCGAAGGGCTTGATCCTCAGCTTGAGACCGCACTTCTGCTGTTGCAGGCTCGTGTGCTCGGTGAGACCGATGTCGATACCAAGCACGCAGCACGCGACACCGACCAGAATCAGCCGGTGTCAAATTGAATGTCCGCATTCTTGCGGATGATGCGTGAATGTGCCGTCGTGGCTGCGATTATCGGTGTGCGTCATCGCGGTTGTTGTTCGCTGATGCCAGCGACGTGCCTCGCCATTCATCCAGCCCGAACGCCATCGAAATGCTTGTGTCCCTGGTTTGTGCGGGTTTGACGACGCTGCCCACGTTGGCGCGGTAATCAGCCAATTGAGAAGTCGCACAGCCGGTTCCGGCGATGAGTGCGACCGCTGAGATCACGCTGCTTCGGATGATGTTTCGAGAGGGCTTCATGGCGGTGTGGTGAAGGCTCCAAAGGCTCCACCTGCACGCCAAGTTTTGAATTCATTTTCCGAAATTCCTTCTGCTGGGAATTATTTGCTGCGAATCAGCATCTGTCTGTGATGGATGCGCACT
>DASZQE010000554.1:0-4560 GCA_035550175.1 Phycisphaerales bacterium
GAGAGGTGATGCCAGCGCGCCGTGGACTGAATCATGGAGATGTGGCCGTGCTCATCGACGGCGGCGACGATGTGGCCCGGCGCAGTCGGCGCAGCAAGCGGCTCGATCAGCAGGACATCAAGCGTGGCGTCAAGTTCCCGCGCGATGACTTCCGCCAGCGGCACGCCGCCGGTGGCGAGTCCAAGCACGATGGGATGTTCCGGCTTGAGATACGAGAGCGATGCCGCAAGCTCCTGGGCCGCTTCGACGCGATTGGCGAATAATCTCATGGTCGCCTCCCCCCCTCCTCAATGTTCTGAACTGTTGTCGACGCATTCGTCGGCAGAGCGAAGCATCGCACGCGCTTGGCGATCAACTCGCACAGTGTGACACACGCACACAGGGCATGTTAGCCTGCCTACTGTTCTTCCGCAGAGAAAGCGGCGAGTTGCGAAGGAAATGTTTCGGAAATGTCCGTGGAATGTTTCACGAAGTCGATCGAACAGGAAGCGAACCTATGCGCGTGATGGTGACGGGTTCTTCGGGCTTGATCGGGAATGCGTTGGTGAAAACACTGACGTCTCCCTCGAAGAATCACAACGTTCTTCGTGCGGTGCGCAGCGACAGCGAATCAATCTCAGGAACGGGTGATGCAGCCACAGCTCATCGTGATATCATCCGGTGGAATCCGATGGATCTTGAGAACGGGCTGAGCGCTCGCGACCTTGCGGATGTGGATGCGGTGGTGCACCTGGCGGGCGCGAACCTGGCGGGCAAGCGATGGACCGCAGCGTACAAGGACGTGATCCGCGAGAGCAGAGTGAGAAGCACGAAACTGATCTCGAAGAAACTGGTGGAGGCGATTCGCGCTTCGGGGTCGGCGGGCACGCGGAAGACGCTGGTGTGCGCATCGGCGATCGGCATTTACGGCGATCGCGGGGATGAGATTCTGACCGAAGAGAGCACGATCGGCAAAGGATTTCTGCCTGAGGTGTGCGTGGAGTGGGAGCAGGCAGCGCAAGTCGCAAAAGAGGCGGGGGTGCGGGTGTGTCACGCGCGATTCGGCATGGTGATTGATCCGAACGGGAACGAGGGCGCGATGAAACCGATGGTGCGGGTGTTCAAGCTCGGACTCGGCGGGAAGCTCGGAAGCGGCAAGCAGTGGTGGAGCTGGGTTTCGCTGGGCGATGCGGTTCGCGCGCTGGAGTTTCTGCTGATGAATGAGAGTGCACGGGGGAGCTACAACGTCGTGTCGCCGAACCCGGTGACGAACGCGGAGTTCACGAAGGCGCTGGGGAAATCGCTGCACCGGCCGACGGTTGTGCCTGCGCCTGCGTTTGCGTTGAAGCTCGCGATGGGAGAGATGGCGGAGGCGGCGATATTGAGTTCAGCGCGGGTGAAGCCGATGCGGTTGATGGATGCAGGGTTTGCATTTGAGGAAGCGAGGATTGAAGAGGCAATAGGGCAAAGAGTTACTGAATGAAGCGAGTGATGGTGAGAATTGCATTGTGTCTGCTATTGGGGATGGCGGCGATGGTGCTGACGACGTGGTGGAGCGTGCAACGAGGCGTTGTGCGGGCGACGGGGCCGGCGCTTTCGACAGAAGAGGGGATGGCGCTGATCGGAAGAGTGGTTGACTTGAAGAGTCTGGCGACGCCGACGGTGGCGTGCTTGCATGAAGATGGATTTGCATGGCGAGAGGATATTGCGGACGGCACGTTCGGCGCGACGGAGACGGGCGGGCGATTGTCGGTGACGGTGGTGAGGTATGAGCAGGGCTGGCCGATGAAGGCTTTGCGGGGGGAGCATTGGTTCGGGCCATTGGTTGAAGAGCCGGGCTTGCGCGGGGTGTATGCGTGGCGGCGCGGAAGTGCCGGCGATCGCATGATGGCGTGGCGTCCGATGGCGGTGGGGTTCGTGGTGGATTGCATGGTGTTCACTTCGCCTTTGCTGATGATTGTGGCGATTGCGGAGTGGAGACGCGCGCGGAAGAAGAAGGCCGGACGCTGCATGCACTGCGGGTATGACCTGCGATCCGGCGGAGTGGAGCACGAGAAATGCCCGGAATGCGGGGCGGAAGCCTAAGACCGAAAGCACGCATTCTGAAAATCAGCGTTTGATCGCCTGGCTTCCGATTGAACACATTTCTGCTATTTCCGGGCGAAATGAATGGAGTAGGATGTGGCTGTTGGACATGGAACTCGTGTTGAAGGAGTGATGCGATGACAATGGGATCAATGACGGTGACGAGCGGGGCGAAGGTGTTGGCGCCGGTGAACTTGATGAAGTGGGTGGAGGCGAACAAGCACTTGATGAAGCCGCCGGTGAGCAACAAGTATCTGTATGACGGGGAAGATTTTTTCGTGATGCTGATCAACGGGCCCAACGCGCGGAATGATTTTCACATGACGAACTCAGAAGAGTTCTTCATGCAACTCAAGGGCGACATCGTGGTGCGGATTCGAGAGGACGGGCGGATCAAGGATGTGGTGGTGCGGGAGGGCGAGACGTTTTTCGTGCCCGGCAATGTGCCGCACTCGCCGACACGGCCGCCGAACACGCTGGGGCTGGTGGTGGAGCGGCGCAGGCCTGCGGGCGAAGTGGAGCACATTCAGTGGTATTGCGAGAAGTGCCACGCGCTGGTGGAGGACCTGGAATTTGACTGCAAGGACATCGTGGATCATTTCTCGCAGGCGATGGAGGAGTTCTGGAAAGATGACGAACGCAGCACGTGCAGGCAGTGCGGGACGAAGGTTGAGAAGCCCAGGGCGATCAAGCGGATTGTGTTTGAGCCGGCGGTGAGGATTGAGAGGGAAGGTTGAGCCATGGCGGAAATCATGATTGAAGATAAGCAGGGGCGACCCATCAGTATTCATCATAAAGATGGCAGTTTCAAGATCAGTCCCTCCGAACGCGACTCCATCTATCAGGAGTTTATTCAGCAATTTCCAACGCTAGTTGAGCGCAAGAAAATTCTCCGGGAGTTTAGAGACTCGACTGTACGGAGACGTGCAATGAACTGGTTTAGGAATAAGGCCAAGCAAATGCGCAGTCGCATTTCTGCTACTCGCATTCAAGATTTTGTTTCCGAAGCAGTTGCGACAGAAGCGGGCGTTCGTCCCAAATCCGAGAGATGGGATTGGTGGGTAGGCTGTTCAAAGCAGAAATCTTGATGGATGAGGTTTCATATCATCATGAGCATGTCGCTGGAACATCTGCAGGCTGGAATTTGTCTGGCGAGTGCCGCTCTAGCCCTTGTATGCCTGGTGATTGTGCGAGTGATGAACCGGCGATGCAGAGCGCAACACCCGAGGTGCGGGAAGTGCGGGTATTCGCTTGAAGGCTTGGCGAGTGACAAGTGTTCGGAGTGCGGGAGCTGGCTGACTTCGGATGTGCTGGTGCGGCCGGGTGATTTGTCAAAGAAGTGGAGTTTGGTGTATTTGATTGTCTGGGGAGTGATGATCATTGCTGCGGCGCTGGCGATCATGCTGGTAGGCGTGCTGTTTACGCCGCTCGGCGGGGGGCGATCGTAAGACGATCAATCAATTCACTCGCTAGACTATTCGTGTTGTGAGCGAACACGCGAAAACAACATCGTTGAAGCTGGATTTGCACACGCACATTCTGCCGGAAAAGTGGCCGGACCTGCGGGACAAGTTCGGATATGGCGGGTGGGTGCAACTGGATCATCACTGCCCGGGGTGTGCGCGGATGATGATCGACGGGAAGCATTTTCGGGACATCGAAGAGAATTGCTGGAACACGGCAGCGCGGCTGCGCGAATGCGATGCAGCGGGGGTGCATGTGCAGGCGCTTTCGACAGTGCCGGTGATGTTCGGCTACTGGGCAAAAGCGATTGATGCGTATCACGTTTCGCGGATGCTGAATGACCACATTGCGGAGGTGTGCAGGGCTGAGCCGACGCGATTTGTCGGGCTGGGCACCGTGCCGATGCAGGAAACGAGCTGGGCGGTCAAGGAGCTGGAGCGGTGCGTGAAGGAACTGGGGTTGGCGGGAATCGAGATTGGTTCGCACGTGAATTCGAGTTGCGAGTGGATGAACCTGGGTGAACCGCAGTTATTCGATGTGTTTGCGGCCGCGGAGGAATTGGGTGCAGCGGTGTTCGTGCATCCGTGGGACATGGTGGGGAAAGAGCGCATGCCGAAGTATTGGCTGCCGTGGCTGGTGGGGATGCCTGCGGAGGGGAGTCTGGCGATCTGTTCGCTGATTTTCGGCGGAGTGTTTGAAAGGCTGCCGAATCTGCGCGTGTGCGTGGCGCATGGTGGAGGAAGTTTTCCGGCAACGGTGGGAAGAGTCGCGCATGGGTTCGAGGTCCGGCCGGATTTGTGCGCTGTGGACAACACGAAGAATCCGCGCGAGTACCTGGGCAAATTCTGGGTGGACTCGCTGGTGCATGATGAGATGGCCTTGAAATACGTGATGAACGTGATCGGCGAAAACCGCGTGGCGATGGGATCGGATTATCCCTTTCCGCTTGGCGAGCAGACGCCGGGCAAAATGATCGAAGAGATGACCGGGATTTCGAGTGAAGTGAGGGAACGATTGCTGTGGAAGAATGGC
>DASZQE010000555.1:0-2013 GCA_035550175.1 Phycisphaerales bacterium
GCAGGCCTGGGGACGTGGGTGTTTCTCATCGTGGTCGGCGTGCTCTTCGTGTCGGGCATCATCGCCTTTGTCGCCGTGCGCATTCATTACCGTGACTATTGGCCGGGCAATCTGCCTTCGCTTCCCAAGGGGTTGTGGCTGAGCACCGCGCTTCTGGCCGCAGGAAGTTTCAGTCTCTGGCAGGCGCTGCTGAGTGCGCGGCGCGATCAACAGGAAGCAGTGGGGCGGTGGATGCTGGTGAGCGTGTTGTTGGGACTGGCATTCTGCGCTTCGCAGACTGCATGCTGGCTGGACTGGAAAGATGAACTGCTCGCCATGACCGGCGACACCCAGACCAGGCACGCGGCGCTCTCCGCGTTCGGCGTGCTGACCGGGCTTCACGCCGCGCATGTCATGGGCGGCCTTGTTCCGATGATCCTGGTCACTTCTCGCGCCATGCACGGCCGATATTCACGCGAACATCACACCGGCGTGTCGCTTTGTGGAATGTACTGGCACTTTCTGGGCGCAATGTGGGTGATGATCCTCGGAACCCTGCTGGTTCTGGAGTGACCGGACGCATCAACCCGGATGCGTGGTTGCGGCAGGTTGAGAAGTTGGCGCAGCATCCGGGTTCGGCGCGGTCTTCGGCACTTGCACCATCGCCATCGCCTGCTCCTTTGTGATCCGCTTCACGGAATTGATCACGGGCGGATCAACCGCAAACTGTCCTTGAACAGGCACATCACGAATCGCATCGACGACCATCATGCCGACAATCACTTTTCCGAACACCGCATACGCCGCCCCATCATCTTGCGGCGTGTCGAGCCCCGGGTTATCAACCACGTTGATGAAAAACTGGCAGGATGCCGAATTGGGATCACCACCGACGCGCGCCATGGCGATTGAACCGCGAACATTCTTTAACCCGTTGGTCCATTCATTCTTGATGGGGCTGTGTGTCGGTGTTTTGGGTTGTCGATCAGTTGTGAATCCGCCGCCCTGAATCATGAATGTCTTGATCACTCGATGGAAAACTGTATTTGTGTAGAAGCCTTCATCAGCGTATTTCAGGAAATTGTCCACGCTGATCGGCGCGTGATCATGATCGAGCTCAAGCACGATTCCGCCCATGGATGTCTGCATGAGGACGTAATACGTCGGTTGGGCCGGCGGCGGGGGGGGTGGCGCAGCAGCAACAGCCGGAGCTGTCGCGGGAGCATGCTCAGGCGCCGACGCCGCGGTGCCGCCTGCCGGTGCGGCTTGTTTCGCTGGTGCGCCGGTGGAACCGTTGGCTGGCGTCTGTGATGCGGGTTTGGTCGCGCTGCCGCCTGACGGAGAACCTCCTTCGCAGGAGACAAGCAGACAGAGTCCTCCGACCAGCAACGTGGAAATGAAGCGCGGAATCATGTTCATTGTGAATACCTCATGGCAATTGGTCGGTCGATTATAGGTTTGACGTTGATCAGTGGCTGCGATCATTCACTTTGAAGGTCCACAAGTGAATCATCCGGATTCATCGCGTGCCAGGCGAACCAGAACACGTGCGTGACGAGCAACTTCGACGAATCAACTGTGGGACTGGTCACTACGACCGATACATCATCGCGCGCCCCCACGATCTGGAAGTGAATCTCATCATCGCCGATCGCATCGGTCCACGTCCGCGATGCGGACTGTGACTCACGCGCTTTGTTTGCGAGATAACGAAGCGTGTACAGTCGCCTTGACGTCGGCGTCTGCACCACAACGATCGGCGTTTTCAGCGGCAACGCCTTGCTGATCGTCGGTTTCGGCGAAACGGGAAACCGCAGCTCATTTTGAACCTCAAAATAAGGCTTCGGCGATGCTTCCTGATATCGCCCCGCCATGCTCATGTCGCGATTCAGCACCAGCGTGTCCGGGTGCAGCCTCGTCCACTCTTCCCAGGTGATCAAATCGTAGTGCAACGGCTGAATGGTCAGGTGATCCGCTGCATCCGAGCCCGTGACTGCGCGCATGAGCAATTGCGACCACAGGCTCTCTCCGCCG
>DASZQE010000556.1:0-5586 GCA_035550175.1 Phycisphaerales bacterium
TCTTCGGAGAAAAGGGCGAGTTCCTTGTAAATGATGTGGAGGTCGGGATGGGTGCGGGAGGCGACGAGGGTTGAAGTTCTGGATGCGGGGTCGGTGACGAGGTTGCCCTGGAGGTCGGTAGCGGGTGAAGGATCGAGGAGGATTTTGGCGAGTTCGACAGCGATTGAGAATTTTCCGACGCCTTTGGGTCCGGAGAAAATCCATGCGTGATGCAGCCGACCCGCGCGGAGGGCGGAGGCGAGGACGGATTTGGCGTTGGCGTGGCCGAGGATTGAGTCCATGAAGGATGATTCTCTGAAAGGTTGTCCGAGGTAAAGAATAGCTGAGCGGCGGAATTGGGGCTTGAAGTTCGGGCGTAAGGATTGGAGGATGGATGACCTGTGGGAAATTCACGGGACATTCCGGGCAGTGAAGAGGGCGCTGCGCAGCGCGTAGAGATCGGCGCAAAGCGTGAGGGATTGGTGAGGCGGACGCTGGGGTTTGAGTGGAAAGACGCATTGGGGAATGGGTGGCGGGTGACGGTGATTGCGTGGGCGTTTGCTGCGGGGATTGCGCTGGGCTGGGATGTCGGTAAGGGTTTTGAGCAGCGGATGATTGTGGGTGCGGGGATGTGCGTGTTGGGTGCGGGTGTGTGCGGATGGATACGGCGCGAGAGCACAGCGATAGGGATGCTTGTGTTGGCGAGCGGGTTAATGGGCGCGGCGTGGATGAATGTGCATTACCGGTGGGCGCGAACGGATGATGTGTTGGGGATGGTGAACGAGGAGGGCGCGATTGCGCGGGTACGAGGCGTGGTGATGGAGAGGCCGGAACTGCGAGCGCCTGTGACGGGTTTGCTGGGGAGGTTCGGGTATCGCAAGCCAGCGACGTATTTTCATTTGAGTGTGCGCGGGCTGGTGGACGAGCGCGGGAAGGAAGTTGAAGCGCGGGGCGTGGTGTCGGTGAAGGTGGATGAGACGATCGAGCCGATGCGGGCGGGTGATGAGGTGGAGGTGACGGGATTTTTGCGCGGAGCAGGATCGCCGAAGAATCCGGGAGAGTTTGACTATCGAATCAGTTCGCGCGGATCGGGCGAGGCGGGATTGTTGAGTGTGGAAGATCGCGGGCAGATCAAGATGCTGAGGAAAGGGCCGGTGGGTGTGCGCGGATGGTGGTGGAAGATGCGAGCGGAGATGCAGTCGCGGGCGTGCGACTGGTTGCTGAAGGATCTGCCAGCGACGAAGGACACGGAGCGCGATGCGCTGTTGGCGGCGCTGCTGCTGGGTGCGCGGACGGGAGATCTGGATGGGTTGGACACGGCGTTCGCACGAGTGGGGTTGGCGCACATATTGGCGATCAGCGGGATGAATCTGGCTTTGCTTGCGGCGTTTGTATTGTGGGTGGCACGATTGGGCGGGAGACGGCGGGCGTGGCACGCATGGCTGATGGTGGGCGTGGTGCTGGCGTATTTAATGATGATTGATGTGCGTGCGCCGATTCTGCGGTCGGCGGTGATGGTGGTTGCGGCGAGTCTGGGGTTGGCGGCGCGGAGACGGGTTCACGTAACAGGGTTGGTCTCGATGAGTCTGATCGCACTGCTGGCATGGAAGCCGGAGCAGATTTTCGAGGCGGGGTTTCAGTTGAGCTTCGGCGTGGTGTATGCGCTGGTGATTGTGTCTGGGAGCGTGAGGGCGAGATGGTTCGGCGAGCATGATCCAGACGCGGTGAACGGATGGCGGATGTGCGGGGAGTGGCTGAAGACGGGGCTGGCGGTGAACGTGACTGCGTGGATGAGCGCGTGGCCGATCACGGTGTGCCAGTTCGGGGTGGTGACGCCGATGGGCGCGTTGGCGACATTCGTGGGCGCGCCGGTGGCGAGCGTGGTGATGGTGCTGGGGTATGTGCGGATGCTGTTGGCCGTTGTGCTGCCGAGCGGCGCGGTGCTGGTCGGATGGGCGTTGGTGGGTGCGGAGCGAGTTTTGATCGGATTGGTGAGATGGCTGGATGGGTTGCCGGGCACGCAGGTGCATGTGCCGATGGCAGGCGCGTGGTGGGCTGTGTGCGCGGGGGCGTGGTGCCTATGGTGGGGATTGCGGAGGCGAGGAGAGGGGAATGTGAAACTGATGTGGTGTGCGTGCGGTGCGCTGGTGGTGTGGCTGAGGTGGCCGGTGTGGGCGAGGCCGATGTATGCGGATTCGCCGGCGCTGCGTGTGGACATGATGAGCATTGGAGACGGGAGCAGTTATGTGATTCGCAGTGCAGGCACAGCGGTGATGTTTGATTCGGGAAGCAGCAGCGTCTTGAACAGCGCGCATCGGATCGTGATTCCGGCCATGCGAACAATGAATGTGAGAACGATTGATGCGATGGTGATCACGCACACGGATCTGGATCACTTTTCAGATGCATTGGACCTGGCGGACGAGTTCGGGATCGGCGAGTTAATGGTGAATGAGGCGTTTGCGGCGAGGGCGGGGGGGCAGACGTGGAGTGCCGCGGAGTACATGCTGAATGAGATGCGGGAACGCGGGGTGAAGGTGAGCGTGATGCACTGTGGCGATCAGCGGACGTTTGGCGATGCGACGTGGACGTGGATTCATCCGGGGAAGGATGAGGTGTATGAGAAGGAGAATGACGAGTCAGCGGTGGTGCGAATCGAGGCGGCAGGGCGAGTGGTGATGATGTGCGGTGATCTTGGGCCTGAGGGTGCGGACAATCTGATGAAGCGCGGACTTGAGTTGAAGGCGGATGTGATGGAGCTGCCGCATCACGGAAGCTTTAACAAACAGTCGGTGGCGCTATTGAAGGGGGTTCGGCCGAGCGTGGTTTTGCAGAGCACGGGATACAGACGGTGGCGAAGCGATAAGTGGAAGGGGATTCTGCCGGCGGAGATGAAGAGATATGTCACGGTCCGGGATGGCGAGAGTTGGGTGGAGATTGAGCAGGACGGGAAGATTCAGATGGGGTGTTTTGTAGGGAACGAATAAGGTTCTCCATCCCAACATTAAGCGGTTTTCATCTTTTATGAATGACGGCTTTCATGTCTCGGGGTGATATCTCAAAGTGTGAAACGGGCATGTACACGCCATTCTCAAGATTGACTCGCGTGGGGTGCATGAGAATTCATGCTTGTTTCGGAACACGAAAAGGAGCATCCCACATGTTCAGCACAACAATATCTCGCGGGTTGATTGCCTCGCGTCTTCTCGCGAGTCTGGGGGCGGCATTGGTTTTGGGCGGTGAGAACCTTGAAGCGTCCAATTGCTTCAACCTGAAGGGGGGGACATGCTGCTATTACAACATCAACATGCAGGCGTGCGAGGTGTGCGGCGAGGAGATGTGCTGCCCGTTCGTGTATTCGACGACGGTGACGCAAGTCGTGTCAGCACAGCAGCCATGCTGCTGGCTTGATGCACGGTATTTCACGACGACTCAGGTCACCGGGTGCTATTACTACGCGCCGCAGTGCACTGAAGGCCAGTGTTGTCCAGATACGTTTCAGTTGTTGAACGCGGATTGCGATTACAGCAACACCACTCATCAGGCGGATTGCACATCATGAAGAACCGCACAACATCTTCTTTCGTCCGTTTTCGTTTCATTCTTGGAATGGCTGCGAGCATCTCATGCGGCGCATTTCTGACGCATGCGCAAGGGCAGGCCGGGGTTCCGGCGGGTGAGGCTGAACCCATGAAGGCCGTGTCCACTCCGAACCGGATCGTGAGCAGTCTTCCTGATCCGATTGATCATGAAGATCTTGCGAGGTATACGCGAATGCTTTCACTCTCTCAGGATCAACTGCAGTTTCTCGATTTTCTCTATGGAGATTATGTGACGGCATGGAACGCGGTGATGGAGCGGGGATTTCCCGAGGTGGACGGGCTCAACGGGTCGGCGACGATATTGGTGAAGAACGGAATGAATGACTGGACGCAGGCAGGCGCCTGCAA
Source organism: Phycisphaerales bacterium (assembly GCA_035550175.1). Classification (GTDB taxonomy): domain Bacteria; phylum Planctomycetota; class Phycisphaerae; order Phycisphaerales; family SM1A02; genus DASZQE01. The sequence continues at coordinate 3,930 of DASZQE010000556.1, forward strand.
GGCATTTTTTGAAAGCGAGAATGCGCTACGGGAAAAGCTGGTTGTGGTTGACGACGAGTTCCTGGGAAAAATGGAAAGCATGCTGGCTGATGTCCAGAGGCAGATGTTCTGGCGTGTGACGGGGGACAGGGAGCGTCAGCAATCGCGGTGTTATGTGCTCAAGCTGCGGTCGGTTCGGCTTGATCTTTCGAGCGTGGTATACAACGAATTGTTTTTGGGGGAGGAGGAACTCCACGCGGTTGATCCGATACTGGTGGAATACGAACGACTGTCCACCCCGCTGCGGGTGAAGGTGGGGCAGATTGCCAGGAAAAATCGAGGCGAGGGGAAGGAGACGCTGATTGCGCAGAATCTTGCGCCGGACAATCGGGTTCTTGATCAGACGAATCCTGCGGACCGCGCGCTGATTGATGAAGCGAGGCAACGGCATGATGCATTGATGGCAGAGATGATCGAGCCGCAGATTGAACTGGAAAAGATCCAAGAGGAATACGTGCGAAAGATTGCCGCGGCCTTGCCGGCAAGCAAAGGCAAAGCATTGGAGCAAAGGTATCGAGAAACGGTGTGGCCTTCAGTGTGGCCGGACATGACGGACCCGGAAAGCATGTATGAACGAGTGGCCACCGATGCTGCGATTGATGAAGACGTGAAGAGAGACATGCGAAGCGAGTGGGAGGCGTACCGGGCGCGGTATTCAGTGTTGTCGGAGAAGATGAAAGAGGATGAGGGCGGGCACACTCAGGCGTTGGCGACGTATGGGCGGGACAGGGATCAGCGTGACTATCGCAACGACATGACGCAGTGGCGGATCGAGCGAATGAAGGCGAATCTGGGGATCATGAGGAAACTCAAGTCGCTGCTGCCATCTGAATTTCAGCAGTATCACACGCAGTTGGAGTACCAGATCCGGAATGCGGAAAGCGAAATCAAGGCAGCGGCGGACGATCGGACGTATCCGTTGAGTTGAAAAGGGGTTACGAGAAACGATTGGCGATGAACAGGGACTGGATGAAGATTAAATCATCAAACCAGATCGGTTTCAATGGCCTGTTCATTACTTGATGAAAAGAGGGGAACAGTACTCCGATCGGCTATGCATATTGGGACAAGCAACCGGGTTTTTCTTGACAACTTCGGGGGGGGGGGGGTAATTTGTGCATAATTCCGCGTGGAGTCGGCTTCTGTTCCGCAGCCTAATCCGGAACGCATCAAAATTAGTAAGGTAAGAAAGAAGTGTGTTCATGAGTCGTGAAGATGCTGCTCAATCATTGTTTCTGACGCATGTCATATCAGCAACATGTCTTACCATCGGGATTTTTGCATCAAGCGTGGAAAGCGCTGGGACATGTGTCAATCTTCAGGGACAAAGTTGTTGCGCCAATGCCAATCTCCCACAATACGCTGCGATATGCACAGATGGGTCTCACTGTAATCCGGTTGTTTATGCAGATTCAATAGTGAACACCCTCGTTCACGATCAGCCTTGTTGCTGGAGCGACGAACGATTGTTTACAGCCCCTGCGCTTCCAGGGTGTCAGTACTACAAGCCGATATGCGACAACCCCGGATGTCATAATTCTTCCTTTGTGAAGAATGCTACATGTCCAGTGTGGAATACCACTAGTCCTACAGATTGCTCGTCATAATCCATTCCAGA
>DASZQE010000557.1:0-4804 GCA_035550175.1 Phycisphaerales bacterium
TCAGGCCGTCCATCGGAATGCCGTGGCCTTTCATGAACTTCAACAGGCTGGCGACCGGAATCCGTCGGTCCTTTGACCCTGGAATTCGATAGCCCCGAAGTTGTCCGGAATCGAACCACTTGCTGACAGTGCGCGACGCGACATTGCAAATCTTCGCGACTTCGCCCGTCGTCAGTACATCTTTCTCAAAGAGATTCATTGTGGACCTCACACATCCTGTGATCGCGCGAATCCGCGCGAAATGCGACTCCGTTTCATCCGGGTCGATCGGTCCGAATCCCCACCCCCTTGATGCGCAATGCCGCAAATCCTGCTCAATGCTGAAGATGGGCGCAATTGTGCGCAGTTCTCGGCCTTTGCAGCGTTACAAAACTCCCACCTTCACGCCCACGCGAGCTTTTCGCCCATCACTTCTTTGACCCTGCACTAAGAACGGCCTTGATCGAAGTGATCTGCGTTATCGCCCCATCGCCGCACGCACATCCCCAAGAAATCCCTCAACATCTTCGTCGCGCGTGTTGAACGAACACATCAGCCGCTTCAGATTCCACCCCGGATCTCCCACCGGATAGTACCCGTGGCCTTTCGCTTTCAGCGCAGCATCAACGCCGTCAGGCAAACTCACGAACACGGCATTGGCGTCGCTCGAATATGCGGGCTTCAACCCCGCTGCGGTCAGTCCCGCACTCAGCTTTCGTGCCATCGCATTGGCATGTCGCGCATGCCTGAGCCATGCATCACCTGCCAGAACACCTGCAAACTGCGCTGCGACAAATCGATGCTTGCTCAACAGATGTCCCGTCCCCTTGCGATGAAACCCCATCACGCGCCGTGCCCGCTCAAAGACCATACCGTCACCCTGCCGGATAAACACCACCGCCTCGCCATACGCCATTCCATTCTTGGTCCCCCCGAATGAAAGCGCATCCAGCCCCGCATCGCGCGTCAACTCCGCCGCCGAGCATCCCGTTGCAGCGACAGCGTTGGCGAATCGCGCCCCATCCATGTGAACTCGAAATCCCAGTTCATGCGCCAAGCCGCTCAATGCCCGCACCTCACCTGGCGTGTACACCTCCCCGAACTCCGTTGTGTTGCTGATCGTGAACACGCCCGGCTGCGGCTGGTGAACATCTCCCCTGCTTCGCTTCGCAGCGCTCTTCAAATCCTCCACCGTCAGCTTGCTGCGACCCTTCAGCGTGGTGATGGTCGTCACTCGGCAATGCGTGATTCGCTCCGGCGCAGTGGATTCATCATCCGCATAATGGCTGTGTTCGTGACACAACACCGTTTCCCACGGCTCTGTCATCGCGGCAACGGCCAGCGTGTTTGCTGCTGTACCAGTCGCCACGAACCACACGCTGATTTCTTTGCCGAAGATCTTCTCAAACTCACCGACCGCTCGCGCGGTGTATGCATCGTCCCCGTATCCCGTCTCATGCCCGTCATCGTTGGCGTCAATGATCGCCTGCAATGCTTCCGGACATAGACCCGCGTTGTTGTCGCTTCGGAATGAACGCATCGCGGAAGTGTAACGACCGGCGAAATTTCAGCTTTGTGTCGCCTGTGCCGGGCGATTGTCCGCCCGTCGCTGCTCGCGCGGCTTTACCACGTCCCACGCCAGCCCGAACTTCTCTAGCAGCCAGATCACGCCGTAGATCAAGTCGATCTCCCACCAGCGCCGGCTGTTGTTCGCCGCCGCCGGATCCGCGTGATGATTGTTGTGCCAGCCTTCGCCGCTGCTGATGAGGGCCACGAACCAGTTGTTCCGGCTTGCCTCATCCGTGTTGTAATTCCGATAGCCGAACATGTGCGTGAGTGAATTCACCGTCCATGTGATGTGCCAGACAGTGACGGTGCGCACGATCGCGCCCCACACCATCAGGCTCAATCCGAATTGCACGCACGCCATCGTGTCATAGCGCATCAACACTCCGGCGATGAACCCCGCCGCAAAATACAACACCCAGTGCCCCAGATACACAATGATCGGAACAAGCTGCCGCTCAAGATTCAGGTAGAACGGCTGTCGCAGCAGATCGCGCGCATATCGCTCATAGTTCGCGATCTTGTTCAATCCGTGCTTGTCCACCATCAGCCAGCCGATGTGGCTCCACAGAAAACTGATCAACGGCGAATGCGGGTCCGGCTCATCATCCGCGAACTTGTGATGAATCCGGTGTGCCGCCACCCACCTCCCCGGCGCATCCTGCATGCAGCACAATGCGATGAACACGAAAAACCGCTCCAGCCACACCGGACACTTGAACGCGCGATGCGACAGCAGCCGGTGATAGCACAAATTAATGCCCAGCCCGCCGTACACGTACGTCCCCACCAGCATCAGTATCACGCCTGTCCAACTGAAGAACCACGGCACGCACGCCAGCAGCGCCAGCACATGCACCCCAACCACCACAATTGCGTAATCCCACACAATCCTTGGCTTTGCTCGGACCACCGGCGGCAGTGCGCCCAGCACGTCCACATCCTGCCCGTCATTCCCCGAAACAGGCATGGCCGCCGTCACCACGCGTTCGCGTGTCACGTCCAACTCCACAATGCTCCGGGTTTGCACGCTGGCCATCTCTGCCTCAGTCTACAGGCAAAACGCACTGTGCGATCTCGCACAGTCTCATTTTCCAGCATCGGCTCAAAGATCAACGCCTCATCTGATTCGGTCGGCTCATCTTGCAATCACCGCTAACACAGGCCTGTCGCACCTGCGTCTCGGTCGCAACGACGATGATCACCAATGCCCGAACGAATCTGGGCGAACTCAGGCTTTCACGCTGCGTGGCGATCCGCCGCCGGCCCCTGGCACATGTAGCAGACCTTCAAAAGGTCTCGCCACGTGATGATCCCCACGATGTGCAATTCCTTCCCAACCACCGGCAGGCAGCTTACGCCCTTCCGCAGCAGCAGTTCCGTCGCCTCCACCACGTCCATCTCTTCCTTCACCAGCACCGGGTGCCGCGTCATGATCTGATGCGCCTTGCGGTTGAGCGTGTTCGAATCCTGCTTCCGCTCAAGGTACTCGTTCCCGATGAACGGACTGAGATTCTTCAGCAAATCACGATCACTGATGATCCCCGCCACCCGCGCGTTCTCCGTCACCACCAGGTGATGAAATTTCGAGTCGTCAAAGATCGATTTCACTCGCTGCACGGTCTCATCCATGTCCACAGTGACCACGGTGCGAGTCATGATGTCTGAAACCTTCAATCCCATGGCGAATCTCCTTCGCGCTTTGCGGCCATGCCCGCTTGCATGGTGCCCCTTAGAGCTTATCGGCCGAATCTGAAGCCGAATTAACCTCCCTCCGCCATCCGCATTTGGGGCAACTCGATATGAATTGTCTATTGTTCGTTGTGAAACGCCCGTGACAATTTTCCCAACTTCGGGTAACTCCCCGTCACAACCACGTAGATGCTTGGAATTCCGAAAGCACAGAAGACGAAAATCGCTTTGGATAGGCTGCTCGATGGACCTGCCCATGGTCCATTCCGCATCGACCAAAGATACCACGCTGAAACAACTGCAAATATCAGAGCCACGATGCGAATCGTCACAGGTCGTGATGATGGGATCATGCATGCGGACGAAAGAACAAGGCATACTGCAACAAGCCAATATCCGGACATGCGCGTCGGACCATAGCCAGACGCTGTAAGCCAGAACAAACTTGCTGCGCAGAACAGGCTCACGATTCCCAACGTCATGCACGCACCCCGACTCACGACTCACCGCCTTCCACTCTCCGCCACCCGCATTCCGGACATCCGCAAGATAGCGTTTCCCGCAACTGATACCCACACACCGGGCAGTCGCCTTTTGCAAGAGCGCGTCTTGTTCGTGTTTTGCGGTATGCATTGCAGAACCACATCACCAATTGGCTACACAAGAGAACAAAGCAGACAATCGAAATTCCGTCTCGAACATATCCCGACGGTATCGTCCGCCACATGGATTGCTTTCCACTGCGAATCCATTGTGCATATTCAGGCATGTCCATGCCTTGAGGCGACTCCAAATAGTCAGCAAGTTGAATGCGCTCCGATGCCGCTTCCGTTGGAGTCAGTGCCGGTTGGCTGTAGTCATAAATCGTCAGATCAAAAACCTGTAGTGTGGGTGCCCACCAGCCGTAAAGCCCGCCATAGGGATAACAGAAGACATTTCCGATCGCGTCTTTGTCAGCAAAATGCTCCCCGGAGAAATCAAGGAGTACGCCGCCATCCCGCCGGAGAATCGTCGCATCAAGAGTTCCCGGCGAATAAAGGTCTCTTGTGCCGCCACTTGAGAATGAATTCAGGAAACGCTTCACCCCGGCGGTCTGTGGCAATCGCGCAAAATCTACGATCAGCCACCCGCTTGCAATCAACAACAAAAGCCAAGCCAGAAAAATATGACGAACATGGTCTCGCATCCGGAACTCACATTACTCGCGAATGCATACGGATATTTTCGACGTATGGACGCACCGATCTCAAGGGCGGGTATCAACTCTTTCTGCCACTCTCCGCCACCCGCATTCTGGACAGCCATCCGGCGTACCTCGCAGGTCATACCCGCAATCCGGACACTCGCCTTTCCTTCGCCGAATCCAGATGCCTTCCAATGTCGAAATCAACGTCACTGCCACTGCCGCAGCAAGGAGTGGAAGCAACTGCACAAGATGAAAGCCGAAACAAATTAAAGTACCTGAAATAGATCGCTCGGCGCCAATCTGATGTTTTCGCAAATCGATGCCATCGCGTCTTGCGGATTCTTCTGCGTTCGATTTCTGCATCGACCGCTCAATTGAGAT
>DASZQE010000558.1:0-2517 GCA_035550175.1 Phycisphaerales bacterium
GTGATCACCATTCATCTCCCATGTCTTCGGCGGTTCGATGAATCCCAACGACAAGCATAAGCATCCCATTGAAGCAATGATACGCGTCTTGCTGATTCGCTTGTTTCGCGACATCAATGAGCAAATTCAATTCCCGGACAAGCGGAATTGCATGCATCGCCTCTTCAGTCGTTGCTTTCGCTTCGATTTCTTTGCCACCTGCCACAACAGATTCAACAACATCATCAATGTTTGCTTTAGACAACTGCGCAAAAAATTCTCGTAGTTCCATTTTTGGTTTTTCGCGTATGTGTTTTCTGAGCCACTCGGTGAAAGCCTGTTTGCTCAAAGGAGACGAAGCCAGTTGAAGTATTGCGGCCTCAGCTTCGTCAACATGTGCTTCAAACTTCCATCCGTTGTCAGACAAAAACGCAATCATCGCAGCGACTCCCGCCCTCTTGTTGCCGTCAATGAATGGGTGATTCTTGCATATGTGAAATGCATAAGCCGCAGCCATCTCCGGAATGTCCGCGTGTAAAAACTGTCCTTCAAACACTTGTGCAGGTTGCGCGACTGCTGATTCCAGCAGTTTTAGATCGCGTACTGTCGGATCGCCGCCCTGATCCTGAATGGCGATCACATGAAGGCGTAATACGTCGTCAACGGTTAGAAACCGTGGACGAAAAATCACTTGGCGAGCCTTCTCATCAATTCACCGTTCTTACCGAAAACCTCTCGCACATGGCGATCGAGCCGCTGTGCATCATTACCGGAAATGAGGCGTTGATGCATGTACTGAACGTATGCAGATAAACTCAAGTTCAGCCGCGCCGCCTCCGCCTCAAGTTGCCGTTTCAAGCCCGGCGTAATTTGCACCTGCATGGTTTCCAATGTCGACATGTTTCAATTATCCGCTGTGTTCCGGCTCTAGACCAGTACGAAATTCGCTGTCATGTCGGCATTTCTCAGCCAAACGCGATCAATAACGTCCCTTTTTGACTTATTCCCACTCAATCGTCGCAGGCGGCTTGCTCGAAATGTCATACACCACCCGGTTCACGCCCTGCACCTCATTGATGATCCGGTTCGAGATCGTCGCCAGCACGTCGTACGGAATCCGCGCCCAGTCCGCCGTCATGAAGTCCTGCGTCTCCACCGCGCGGATCGCCACCACCGATTCATAACTCCGCCCGTCGCCCATCACGCCCACGCTCTGCACGCCCGGCAGCAGCACCGCGAACACCTGGTTCGTGCTGCGGTACAGATTGCTCGAAATGATCTCCTCCAGCAGAATCTCATCGCAGTCGCGCAGCACCGCCAATCGCTCCGCCGTCACCTCGCCGATGATGCGCACCGCCAGTCCCGGCCCGGGGAACGGGTGCCGCCACACGATCTGCGCCGGCAGGCCCAGCACCTCGCCCAGTTGCCGCACTTCATCCTTGAACAGGCTCCGCAGCGGCTCCACCAGTTCAAAGCCCAAATCCTTCGGCAGCCCGCCCACGTTGTGGTGCAGCTTGATGTTCGCCGAGTGACCCGCGTGCCCGTGCCCGCTCTCGATCACATCCGGGTACAGCGTGCCCTGCGCCAGATATTTCACCTTCCCGCTTGATCCCGCTTCAATTCGCTTCGCTTCGCTCTTGAACACATCAATGAAGCGATGCCCGATCAGCGTGCGCTTTTTCTGCGGCTCCGTCACGCCCTTCAAATCCGTCAGAAACAACTCCGCCGCATCCGCCACGTGCAGGTCGATGTCAAAATGATCCGAGAACGTGGTCTGCACCAGTTCGCGTTCATTCTTCCGCAGCAAGCCGTTGTCCACGAAAATGCACGAAAGCTGCTTCCCGATCGCCTTCGCGAGCAGCGCCGCCACCACCGATGAATCCACTCCGCCGGAAAGCCCGCAGATCACGCGGTCCTTCCCCACGCGCTCGCGCACGCGCCGGCATTCCACTTCCAGAAAATCCGCCATCCGCCACGTGCCCGTGCAATGGCAGACTTCATAGAGAAAATTGCGGAAGATCTCCACGCCGTGCGGAGTGTGCGTCACCTCCGGGTGAAACTGCACACCGAACAGCGGCCGCGACTTGTGCCGCACCGCCGCAAACGGGCACGTCGAAGTTGAAGCCAGCTTCACGAACTCGCTGTCCAGGTCCTGCACCTGGTCGCCGTGGCTCATCCACACCGCTGTGCTTGCGGGAATGCCCGCGAGCAGATCGCTGCGATCGTGAATCGTCAGCTTCGCCCTGCCGAACTCTCTGGCCTTCGCCTTCTGCACGTTTCCGCCCAGCAACTGGCAGAACAATTGCATGCCGTAGCAAATCCCCAGAATCGGCACATCGATCGAAAGCAATTTCGGATCGCATTTCGGCGCACCCGCTTCATGCACGCTCGCCGGTCCGCCGGAAAGAATGATCCCCTTCGGCTTCAGCGCCTTCAACTGATCCACCGGCGTGTCCGGCGCAAGCAGAATGCTGAACGCGCCGGCTTCACGCACCCGCCGCGCGATCAACTGCGTGTACTGCCCGCCGAAATCCAGCA
>DASZQE010000559.1:0-2184 GCA_035550175.1 Phycisphaerales bacterium
GCCATTCCGAGCATCTGCGGAATCAAGAGCCAGCGCGGAATCATGCGATACCAGAGGATCGGCAGCAGAATGCACCACGGCATGATGTAACGGTCAAAGACATACCCGTAGCTGAGCGCGTACATGCCCCAGCCGAACAGGATCGAAAGAACAAGCATCTGCGTCAGCACATGCACCGGTTGCCTGCTTTTCTCAAATAGTCTTGATTGCGAGAACAGTGCGCCGACCGCGCCGATACCGAGCATGGCCATGAAGGTGACGATCACCGATTGGCCTGCGTGCGTGTGCGAAAGCTTGGTGGCGAACACCGACACCAGACCGTTGAATGCTTCTTCATATTTCCAATCCAGCGATTCGGGCTGTGCAACGATGCCGAGCGCGAGGCCGACGAGCACCCCTGCCGCCACCCACACACGTGAAGCTCGCGTGGCTTTGGATATGAGCGCCGGCCAGAGGAAGACGCCGATGAACGGCACCAGGCCTGCGCCAAGGTACGTGAGGCTTTCCAATCGCAGCCCCACACCGATGCGATCCTGATTTGTCGGGCTCACCAGTCCGTGCCAGCGCATCCACAGCGGAATCCGACTGAGTCCGGCAAGAAACGCCGCCAGCACCCACGGCCAGCACGTTCTGGGATTGCGAAGAAACGCAATGACCATAATCGCTCCCGCCAACGCCACAGCATGCACGCGATTGTGAAGCAATGCGGAGAGCACAAACCCGAAGCAGACAGGTCCCGCGACAGCATGACTTCGTCCGTTCAATTCTCCTGTTGACCACACGTACAGCCACATCATCATGAACGAACCCAGCACGAACGAAGGTTCACTCATCACCAGTTGCCCGATGATCCACAGGTGCGGAAGCAGAATGTAGAGCAGCGCCACCCACAGCAGTTGCCAGCCGCGAATGCCCGCCCACTTCGCAAGCGAGAACATCGGAAGACACGTGAGGCAGAAGCTGATGATGGTGAGCCAACGAAGCGTGTTCACTGAGTCGCCGAGGAGATTACCGAACGCTGCATATGGCCAGATGAATCCCGGCCCCTTGGTCTCTTCAAAGTCGATCGTGGTCTTCACAGTCCAACCTTGCTGCGTGATGCCGTGGATCGCAGGAAGACTGTAAGGTTCATCAAAGAGTTGATCGTATTTGGCGACGTTCGTGCCGAATCGCAACGAAAGCGAAGCGAGAATCACGAGCAGGAATGACACCATCCACGCCAATCGATGCGTGCGGTCAGCGATGGGGTCGTGAAGGTCATTCATGGCGAACGCCGGTCTGCGGATTGTATTGATCAGGCCAAAGACCTGCGTGCGCGTGCTGAATGGGACAATCTCCCGGCGTCCGCTGGAAGACGCCCAGCAGTGTGACACCCTTTGCATACGGGAGCTTCTGAACTGGGCTGTCGATGCCGTTGAGAATCCTGCGAGTCTCGCCTGCAAAGATGCTGCGCAACATTGAATTGGCCGGGGCTATCGGGATCTTGAAATCCGTGCCTACCTCGCCAGCCGCTTTCCCCCGCCTGCGCGAAAGCACGCGCGCCAGACGGATCATGGGCAGAAGTCGATAGTTGTGATATGAAATCAATCGCGTTTTCAACGGCAGGTTTGCGGCAACAGCCTGCAGCCTCGGCACATCGTATCGCCGGTAATGCAGCACGGTTTCATCATGGGCGCTCCAGAGCGTTCGATCCGCCGGCACCGTGATGAAGAGATTCGCACCGACCTTCATGCGTTGCACCACGCGGGAAACGAATTCCAGATCATCCTGCACGTGTTCAATCACATCCATCATGATGACGAGGTCTGCGGTGGGAACGCGATCCTTCCCAAGCTCATGCACATCACCGCACAGAAATTCCGCGCCGGGCACGCGCTTCTGCGCATGTTCGATGGCTGTCGGCGAACTATCGATCCCGATGCCTTGGCACACGTCCGCAAGCGCCCCCAGGTTGCCGCCGGTGCCGCAGCCGATGTCGATCACCACCGGCTTGCTCGTGCGTGACGGAAATAATTTTTCAAACAATGCACGCAGAAACATGCGCCGAGCGGCAAACCACCAGTGGCGGTCTTCGATCTCCGCGAACATCTTGAGCTGTTGCGGGTTCATGCGCTTGTTTTCGGTTCATTCACGCCGATGCGCCGGGCCACCACGTACGTCGGCAGACGGCGAACTTCGTCATAC
>DASZQE010000560.1:0-12312 GCA_035550175.1 Phycisphaerales bacterium
CCTGACCGCGGCGCAGGCGAGTGCGTACGCCTCGCTGCATCATTCGTTCGCGCTGGCGTACACGGCGGCGAACGATCCGCAGAGCAATTCCAGTGTGAACATCACTGCCAAGAACACGGCGAAGGTCGCGCTGAAGGCCGAGGCCCGCACGCTCGCGCGCATCGTGCGTGCCTTTCCGGGGGTGACGAGCGATCCGCGGGTGACGCTCGGCCTGACGGTGACTGACGGGCAGGCGACGGCGATCAATCCGCCTGACGCCCCCCCGCACGTGTCAGTGAGTTCGGTGCGCGGCTTGTCGATTCGTCTGCAGCTGCGCGATGCCCAGGCGTTGACTCGCAAGGGTCGGCCGGCGGGTGTGGCGGCGGCTGCGATTTTCTGTTGTGTTCAGCCACAGGATTCGAAGGATGAGCCGCCGATTGTGCTGAGCGAGTGGACGTTCGCGGGCACGACATCGCGGACGGAGCACGAGCTGAATTTCGGCGCGGAGGTGCAGCCGGGCTCGCAGGTGTGGATCACGGCGTACTGGCTGAACGCGAAGCAGCAGCACGGGCCTGCGTCGTCGCCGATCATGACGCACACGCAGTTCGGCGGGGTGGTGAGCAAATCACACTCGCTGAAGCTGGCGGCGTGAGGCTTTCCAACGACGGCGACTGTGAATCCGGACATTGCACATGTATAGTGGATGTCACCCATGTGGATTCACATGAATTTTGCCGGGTTCGCTGTTCTTGCCATCGGAAGCATTCTGCTGGGCTATTACGCACTGCGTCGTGAACTCAACCCCTGGATGTGGGGAGCCATCTCGTTTGGTGTCCTCTTCGTGTGTGCAGTGCTGATTCCCGTGGGGAGCCTGCTGGCGATCCTCATCGGCGCGATTGTGATGTCTGTCGCCATCTCCATGGCGAGCGGCAAGTAGTTCTCCGTCGGCGGGTGCCACAGAGCGGGATAAGTTGCGATTGCTGACATTGCTAAGTAGTGTTGCCAATCATGAGTGGTTCGCAGAATTCCGGCTGCCTGGTTTCCATTTTTCATCTGTTTCAGAAGACGCCCCGGCAGACTGCTGAGGAACCGATTCACGCCACGAAGCTTGCGTACAGACGCAAGGACTATCTGTTCACGAAGGCCGAGCGCTCGTTCTTCGGAGTGCTTCAGCTTGCGGTCGGGAATGACTTTCTGATCTTTTCGAAAGTTCGTCTCGCGGATGTGCTGGATTCACCTTCGGGGGCATTGTGGCGAGCTCATTTCAATCGAATCGCCTCGAAGCACGTCGATTTTCTGATATGTGATCGTGATTTTGTTCGCCCTCTGCTTGCGATAGAGCTTGATGATTCGACGCACGGTCAAACAAAGCGGCAGGAGCGAGACAAGTTTGTTGACGAGGCGCTTGGCTCGGCACAGTTGCCGGTGCTGCATGTACCCGCAAAGTACAGTTATGACCCGAATGATGTGAGAGCAAGAATCCGTGCGACGCTTGAAATGCCGGGAGCTACGAAGCAGAAATAGATCGTCTGCAGGCCAAGCGTGTGGAGATGTTTATCACGCGCCGTCGGGGATTTCGGGTTCGACGAGTTTGGCGAGCTGCATGAGGGATTCCTGCCAGCCCAGGTAGCACATTTCGGCGGGGATGATTGCGGGGAGCAGGTGGGTTCACGGTACACTTCGCGTGAACGGGGCGAGGGAGACTGGAGCGGACATGTCTGCGGCGAGCGGATTTGACATGAAGGTGCAGCGCGATGCGAAATCGGGGGCGGTGATCGTTCAACTGGTCGGCGACATTGCGCTGGGGCAGGTGGATGCGCTGGATCGGCAGTTGCTGCCGGTGGTGGCTTCGCATCCGGGCGTGGTGATCGTGGATTTGTCGAGCGTGGGGTTCATTGCGAGCCTGGGACTGGGGAAATTGCTGGAGCTGCATCGCGGGATTTCGAGAAACGGGGGCGAGCTGCGGATCGCGGGTGTGCAGCAGGCGGTGCGCGAAGTGCTGGTGCGGTGTCGGCTGGATGCGGTGCTGCCGATGTACGAGAATCTTGCGGCGGCGAAGATGGGGTGAGTTGCGGGGCTGAGCATGAAGACGCAGCGAGTGATTTTTGTGATGGCGTTTTACATGCTGCTGGCGATGTGGACAGCGCGGTATGACGTGTTTCTGCAGCGCGCGCTGGTGGATGTGATGCTGTGGGTGAGCATTGCGTTCAGCGCCGCGTTGGCGTGCATTGCGGATTCAAAGGTGCGGTCGCGGCCGATGGTTCACAGCGCGAAGCTGGGATTGCTGGTGTACTGGCCGGTGACGGTGCCGGTGTACCTGGTGTGGTCGCGCGGCTGGCGGGGGTTGGTGTGGATTGGTGTACACCTGCTGGCGGTGATGGTGGTGTTTGCCGCAGCGGGCGTGGTGCTGGGAAGCGTGCTGGGCCTGCAGGCGAGGTGAACGCCGCTTCGCACACACTCAGGCGGTGGCAGAGAGTTCATGTTCGGCGCGAGACGCACTACTGCGCGCAGCATATGCTGACGGCGAGACCGTGGAAGACACCAATCAAGAGTGAAGTCCACGCGAAGCGCTTTCTTCCGATTGCCGCTGCGTCGCCAAGCAGCAATCCATACACAGGGAACTGACAGAAGAGGAATGTGAACAGCAGACGATTGGCGAAGTCACCCGAAGCTTGCGAGAGGAGTTTTGAAAATGGGAACAGCAGAGGAAAATAAGGTGTTTCCAGAATTGCGAAGCCATCGCCGTGCTTGAATGAGACCCAGATCGCGACTGGGGTGATGACAACGCCGAGGAAAACTCCGAGCGAGGAGAAGCCGACATGCTTGAGTGTGGCCTTCTTCATGCAGGAGAGTGTAGCTGCGGAGAACAGCGTGGAAATGTCAGGATGAGGGTGTCGTGACTTCCACGCGCTCGAACATCAGCGCGTTGTAGTCCACGTCTTCGACGGGTTGTGCGTGCGGGCCGAGCTCGCGGAGCATCATCATGACCTGGGCGCGGTGGTGGGTTTCGTGAAGCGCGAGCTGGGTGAAGAGATCGCCGGCGGTTGCGGAGATGCGGAAGCGTTTCATGTTGCGCGTGTCATCGGGGAAGCCGAGCCAGGTGACGGTGCGGGGCCAGTCGGGTTCGGAGGCGATGACGGAGCGGATGCGTGTGCCTTGTTCGCGCCAATGCGGCTCAATGAAGGTGAATGGGGGCGTGTGGGGGGATTCGTATTTGATCGGCCAATCGTTGTAGTGGGGGACAGCGCGGTTCTGCAGGCGCTCAATGTAATACCACTCGGAGATCATGATGTGAGTGAGCGTTGCGCCGATGGATTTGAGGCCGATGGGGAACTCACGGAGCCAGAGGGCTTCGCTGAGCGAACGGACGGAGTTGAAGATGCGCTCACGGACGAGGAGGAGGTAGTCGTAGATCTTCAGCGGATCCATGAATGCAGTATATGAAAGTCGGAATGTCACTCCCAGTTCAGGATGACTGCGGTGAGGTCATCGATATTGACTTGGCCGTCACCAGTGAGATCTGCGCCGCAATCCGATGAGCTGCACTGACCCCACTGGAGAATGATGGACGTGAGATCGTTGATGTTGACTGAACCGTCGCCGTTGACGTCGCCGGGCGTGATATTTCGACGGAAGACGGAGGTGGAGATGTCCTCGCCGGCGTAGGTGGTGACGGCGTAGCGGCCATCGCCATCGGCGTGCATGGACATGGCGCCGACGGTGACGCCGAGCGCGGGGTCGGCGTGAGTGAACAGCGTGTCGCCAGTCGGCGTCCATCCAACCAGCACCACCTGATCGTTGGCATTGATGCCCGCAACGATGACGTTGCCGGCGGAATCCATGGTGGTGGCCCATCCTGCGGTGTTGCCTGTGGTGGGCCATTTGCGCACCCAGTTGGCGCCATCGGGATCGACGTGCATGACTTCAACGAGGAAGGGGTTGTGAGACTGACCGGCAAGGACGATTGAGCCATCGCTGCCGAGCGCGAACGCATAGGGCTGGCCCGAGGTGCAACCTGCGGTGGGTGTTTCAACGGTCCACAGACGTTCGCCGGTGTGCGAGATTTTCCATGCGCGGAAGGAGAAGAGGCCGCAGGAGGTTTCAGGTCCGCCTGCTGCGAGGATGTTGCCTTGCGCATCGATGCCGAGCCATTCGCGCGTGAAGACATTGCCGATCTGCCCGTTTTCCTGATCGAACCAGCGGATGCTTCCATCTGCGTTGGCCGCAATCGTGCGATAGCCGTGCGCCAAACCTCCAACCGGCCCGCCGATGACGAAGCCGCCGTCATCAAGGGGCGCGATGGCGGTGGCGATGTCGTTGCCTTGTTGCGGGCCGTCGTAGGAATGCTCGTCGAGAAGTTGGCCGGTCTTGAAATCCAGGCGGAGCATGAGGAAATCCGTGTTCAGGGTTGTCGCCACCAGCACCGATTGGGTCGCAGGGTCTTCCCTGATGACGGGCGAAAACGGATTGGATTGGTAGCTGGCGGGGTGGATCGCCTCCCACACGGTTGAGCCGTCTTCGGGATTCAGGCGCCGCACGACGACCTGCCAGACATTCTTGATGGTGGTGGTGGCGATGAGAAGGACATCGCCGGTTGATGAAAGCAAGAGATGCTTGAAGGATGCGTATTGGGATTCGACATGCGCCCACAGGAGCTGGCCGGATTCGCTGTAGTGCAGAAGTACAGGATATGTCCCGGCATCAACGGGGTTGTAGGCGGAGCCAGAAACAAGAATCGAGTGGTCGGGCAGCGTCAGCACGTCCGAAGGCTCATCATGGTGGTTGCTCGGCGCATTCCAGACCTGATTCCAGAGGCGGACGGGCTGGGTCTCGGCGCGGGCGGCTGATGACGAAGCGAGTGCGGCGGCGCACATGAAAAGGGGGAAAATCCTGGTGTGCATGAGTGAATCCTGCCGGTGTGTGGTCCGGCGTCAAGGTGAATATCCCCACATCAGCGCAATTCATAAGGAGGATGTTCGTGAGGGGCGCGAATCTTGCGATGAGTCCATGAAGCGGGGGGAGGCTGGGAATCGGGGCATGGAGGACAGGACGCAATTTTGCGAGTTTGGAACGCCGAGGGATGATTCCGGATGCATACTTGCGGCTGGCTGTGCAGCACGTGCTATCCGGACATTTCACTGTGGGAGTTTCGCTATGCGTATTTCCAAATCGATCACCATCTTTGCGGCGGGTCTTTTGGCCGGTTTGACGGTTCATTTTTTGCCGAGCGCGGCTGTGAGCGCGTTCGAACAGCACGGGGGGCATGCGCAGGCGAAGGATACGGTTCAGGCTGTGACAGGTGGCATGCGGGTTTCCGCAGCGCTTTCGCCGGGCTGCCCGGGGGACATCAACAACGATGGCGTCGTGAACATTGATGATCTGACGGTGGTGATTCTGGGATGGGGACCATGCCCGGTTGCGGACAGTGACGGCGACGGGGTGCCGGACAACATGGACAACTGCCCGTTTGTGGCGAACGCGAATCAGGCTGACCTCGACAACGACGGGGTGGGAGATGTGTGCGACAACTGCCCGATGAACGCCAATCCATCGCAGCAGGATTCCAACAACAACGGCATCGGTGATGCGTGTGATTCGCAACTAGATGCGGACAACGATGGCGTGCTGGATTTCATGGACAATTGTCCGTTCACATTCAACCCGGGCCAGGAGGATTTTGATGCGGATGGCGTGGGGGACGTGTGCGACAACTGCCCGGTGATTCCGAATCCGTTGCAGGAGGACGTGAACATGAACGGCATCGGGGATGTGTGTGAGTCTTCGCTGGATAATGACGGTGATGGGTTCAGTCCGCAGCAGGGCGATTGTGATGACACGAATCCAAACGTGAATCCGATCCACCCGGAGATCTGCGGGAACCTGATCGATGATGACTGCGATGGGCTCGTTGATGAGGGGTGTCCGTGAGAATTGTCAGGTAGACACGCAGCGTCAATCAACGGATGTGAAGCGAAGCTGGGGCTGATACGCTTTGCGCTCGGAGACGATGCGCGATGATTCTGGATGTTGTTGAGCGGTTGGATGCGTACTCAGCGATGCATAAGCGATTCACGCGCGCGTTTGCGTGGCTGAGAAGTGAAGAGGCGAGGAGAATTGAGCCGGCGGGCGTGGGACAGGAGCACAGTGTGCGAGTGGCGATAGATGGGGAAGATGTGTTTGCGATCGTGCAGAGGTATATGACGAAGCGGATGGAAGATGAGGGGAGGCAGGGGGGCGGCGGGCCGTTCTGGGAGGCGCATAGGAAGTACATTGATGTGCAGTGCGTGCTGGAGGGTGAGGAGGTGATGGGGTGGTCCCCCCTCAACAGAATGAGGACAAAGAGCGAGTACAACGAAGAAAAGGATTTTGAGGTGCTTGTGCGTGGCATGGACTCTCCGTGTCAGATGTTGCGAGTGCCGACGGGGATGTGCGCGGTGTTCTTTCCGGAGGATGCACACATGCCAGGGCTGGCTGTGGATGGAAAGATCGCGGAGGTGAAGAAGGTGGTGGTGAAGGTGCGGGTGTAGGAGGGAACGAATGCGATTGAGAGGATGAGGTGGGAGGCAATCACGGATGTGGAAATTGGCAGTGTTTTTGATGAGTTCGGCGAACCGGGTGGTGGCGTAGAGACTATTGAAAGGGGTCGGAAGATTGTGGCTGGGCCTTTTCGGGGATTGATTGTTGCAATGTGTCGAGGGGGCTGGAATCATGGAATTGACGGGTGCGGGGTGATAGATAAGTGTTTCGGGTGTACGGTCAAGCGAAAGGCTTGAGGCGGGGGCGAGTTCATAAAGGCGGATCAGATGTCACAGATCAGCAGTGGGGCGCTGGGCAGCAGCGCGGTGGAAGCGCAGGTTGACGCGAGCGATTACCGGCCATCGCTCAGGAAATTTCTGCGCAGCATGGTCGGCGTGGCGACGCTGAGCGCGATGCTTGTGGCGGCTGCGGATTATCTGTTCTACCGTCAGCGAATCGGCTGGACACTGGGGTTATTCGGCTTGCTGGTGCTGGCGGCGATGATTGTGCGTCGGAATCACCGGTTGAAGTCGCGGGCGATGGTGAGTGCGCTGACCGCGACGGCGGTGATGTGCGGGCTGCTGATTGTTCAGCCGGGCGCGCTGCGGATTGTGCTTGCGCTGTTCGGTGTGCTGACTGTGTCCGCACTCAGCAGCAGGGGATGGACTGCGCACGCTTCGGGCTGGGTGACGCGGTGGGTGGAGTTGGCGGGGAGATGCGTGATTCAGGTGGAACTGGACATCGTCAATCGACTGAAATGGGCGCAGAAGCACAACGCGAAGAAGGTCAACTTCACCAAGCTCGCGCTCAACTGGGGGCTGCCTGTGGTTCTGAGCGTGGTGTTCCTGATGATTTTCGCAGCGGCGAATCCGGTGATCGGGCAGTGGTGGGATTCTGCGGTCAATCGAGTGATGAACGTGCTGATGCACATTACGGACTATGTTGCGGTGGGTCGTGTGGTGTTATGGATGGTGGTGGGGATGTGCGCGTACAGCCTGCTGAGAGGGCGCTTGCGGGCGCGTGACATGCGGATGTTGCAGGAGGCAGGCGGTGAGGCGGTGCTGGGGCGGGTGATCAGCGATGGATTGCTGGTACGGTGTCTGCTGGCGTTCAATCTGGTGTTTCTGATTCAGAATTCGCTGGATGTGATGACGCTGATCACGAATGGAACGCAGTTGCCAGATGGAATGGATTTTCGCACGTATGCGCGGCGCGGAGCGTATCCGCTGGTGGCGACGGCGCTGCTGGCTGCGGGATTTGTGCTGCTGACGTTCCGCAGCGGTGAGCGGAGCGGACAACTCAGCGGTGCGGAGAAATGGTCGCGGCGGCTGGTGTATCTGTGGATCGCGCAGAACGTGTTGTTGACGGCGATGGCGATGTGGCGGCTGACGATGTACGTGGAAGCGCTGGGGTTGACGCGATTGCGGATTTCGGCGGGCGTGTGGATGGCGCTGGTGGCGATCGGTCTGGTGAGCATCGTGTGGAGAATCGCAGCGCACTGCAGCAATGCCTGGCTGGTGCGAGTGAATGCGGTTTCGCTGACGGTTGTGCTCTTTGGGTGCGCGTGGGTGAACTGGGACAAGATGATGGCGAGCTACGACCTGCACAACTGCCAGGAGATGAACGGGCCGGGGCCGAGGATTGACCTGGCGTTCATGCGGAGCCTGGGGCCGGAGAGCATTCCGGCATTGCGCGAGCTTGAGAAGAACGCGAACAACAGTGCTGTGCGAACGTGTGCCGGAAGTTATGCGTTCAGCCTTGAGGATGAATTGCAGCAGGATCTGGGATCGTGGCGCGGATGGACGCTTCGGCGGGCGGAGATTGCGGATGAGATCGGGCTGGTGATGGGGAGCCAATGACGGTCAGTGAGATTGCCGGCGCTGCTGACACAGCAGCGACACGAAGGCGCACGGGCTGAAAGTCCGTGCCACCGAAGAGAGGGATTCGTCGGTTTTGCCGGTGTGAAGGGCGGGGGATACCATCGGTGCTCCATGAGCACACCAGAACAGACAACTGCGGGCAATCAGAACGCGAACACGGCGAAGAGCGGGGGAGTCAAATCAATGGATGAGATCGTGGCGCTGTGCAGGCGGCGCGGGTTCATCTTTCAGAGTTCGGAGATTTACGGGGGGATCAACGGATTCTGGGATTACGGGCCTTTGGGGGCGCAGCTGAAGCGGAACCTGAAGGAGGCGTGGTGGCAGGACATCGTGCAGCAGGAGTTGAGCGGGCCGGACGGCAAGCCGGTGGACATCGTGGGGCTGGACAGCACGATCATCATGAACCCGAAGGTGTGGGTGGCGAGCGGGCACGCGGCGGGGTTCAACGATCCGATGGTGGATGACAAGGAAACGAAGCAGAGGTTTCGTGCGGATCATCTCATTGGCTTGTATCAAGCATATAACGTTCACACAGCTCGTGAACGTGAATTACTCGATCAAGCAACATCACATATCGCTGATCCGATGAATAGTATTTTGCCGCTTCGTACATTGGTGGCCAGCAGTATTGGTGAAGCGGTTGATCTTCTATTTTCTGACAAGAAACTTCGGCAATCAATTGGTATCCGAAAATTTGTTCCAAGTAGCAATGCTGCCGATCCTGATGATGACACAACCGCCGCATTAGTTGATTTTGGATCAGGTGAGCAATATGTAACCATCGATACAGTTCCTGTTCGAACCTTAGAATTGCACTACGAAAGTGTGGTATCTCCATTCACCGGAAAAACCGGGACTTTAACCAAGCCTCGCCAATTCAACCTGATGTTTGAGACGTTCATTGGTGCTCTACAGGATGAGGACAGTAAGGCGTGGCTGCGACCTGAGACGGCGCAGGGGATTTTTGTCAATTTCTGGAACGTGATTGATTCGACGCGGGTGCGCGTGCCGTTCGGAATTGCACAGCAGGGCAAGGCGTTCCGCAATGAGGTCACGCCACGCAACTTCACGTTCCGTTCACGCGAGTTCGAGCAGATGGAGATTGAATTTTTCATTCCCCCCCTCGAAGCGTGCAGAGCAGGCGAGCCGACGCCGACGGACTGGTACAAATTCTGGCGCGATCTGCGGTTCAGGTGGTGGCAATCGATCGGGCTTGCGGGCGACAATCTGCAGTTGCGCGAGCATGAGAAAGATGAGCTTGCGCATTATGCGAAGGAGGGCGCGGGGACGAGTGACATTGAATATCGCTTCCCGTTCACTGCGCCGGGATTTGGCGAGTTGGAAGGCGTGGCGCACCGCGCGGACTTTGACCTGAAGGCGCATGCCTCTGCGTGCGGGAAGGGGGACAAGATGAAGTATTTCGACCAGGACCTGCAGGTGGAGTTGCAGGGAGCGGGAAAATCCAAGGAAGAGATTCAGCAGAAGTCGCGGTATTTCCCGCATGTGATCGAGCCGAGCGCGGGAGCGGATCGCGGAACGCTGGCGCTGTTGTGCGAGGCGTACACCCCGGACGAAAGCCGGGCCAGCAAGGTGTACATGAAGTTCCACCCGCGAATGGCGCCTGTGAAGGCAGGTATTTTCCCGCTGGTGAACAAGGATGCAATGCCGGAGACGGCGGAGCGTTTATACAAGCAACTGCGTAAGAAATGGGTGGTGGAGTACGACCCGAAGCAGACCATTGGAAAGCGGTATGCACGAATGGATGAGGCTGGCACGCCGTACTGTTTCACGATCGACGGCGACACGTTGACGAACCAAACGGTGACTGTGCGGGATCGAGATTCGCAGACGCAGGAACGGATCGCGATCGATCAGGTTGAGGCATATCTGACGCGGAGGCTGGGATAGACATGCGGAATGGCGTGAATCAACTGGCGGTTATTACGACGGTGAGCGCTGCGCTTGCGGGGGTGAGCGTGTTGAGCGGGTGCGATGGGAAGTCGCCGACCCCCCCCTCGTCTCCCTCATCCACCACATCCAATTCATCAGCGACACAGCCGGGCCAGCAGACGGTGGTGATGGGCGCGAGTTCGCAGCCTGGTGCGGGCGGCAGCGCAACGCAGCCGGGCCTGGCGCCGACAGCGGGGCTGACCACGATGGAAAAGTCGTACATGCTTCCGCCGAGCGCGACGCAGAAGGACGCACATGAAGGATTGACGGAACAGGAAGCGCTGGCGCAATCACGCATCATGATGGCGGGCGATTTTGATCGTTCGCTTCCGCTGGAGCGATATTCGTCGATGGGATTTCCGTCGCCTGATCTTGTGTGGGGGCCGAGCGAATATCTGGCTGCGGCGAGCGCGCTCAAATCCATGGAAGACGTGCCGCAGCAGTATCCACGATATGGAAGCCCGAACTCCGGCAAGCTGTTTGCGCGAATGACGGATGACGCGAATCTCGCAAGCCTGCGCGACAAGACGCTGCCGCTTGAAGCACGTTTCAGCAGCGCGACGCGCCTGACGAGCGAATTTGAAAAGGTGTTTGCCCAGTACAACCGTTCGAGCCGTCCCGGTTCACTGCTTGATGACGAGACGCTGGAGCTTGCGGATTTTCAGATTCGGCTGGATGTGGACGTTTTCAACCTGATTCGAGAGTCCGCGGCGGTCATTCCGACCGGGAATCCCGCGAGGGCGACGCTCTCGCAGAAGGCCAAGGATCTTCAGATTCAGGCGATGGCGCAATTGCAGGCGTACTTCAAAACGTACGGTGAGGATTTGTTTTATCTGCCGCCGGCGCTCGAGCGGTTTTCGCAACGATTGGAGCAACATCTGCCTGCGCTGTATCCGTACCTGGTCTCTTCGGATCAGCAGACGGTTCGCGGCGTGCTGGAACAGATCATCAACAATGCGAAAGACGAGAAGGTGAAAGCTGCGACGGTCAAAGCGCTGGCTGCGTTACCGCCGGCCAAGACCCCGGAATCTACTGACAATGAACCGTTGAAGTGAGCGATGGCGCAGTGTGGGGCGGATCGCATATGCGCAACAACATGCGCGAAATTGGGGTAATTGCGGTTTGGGGTTAGAAGCGTGATGCACGCTGAAGGTGCGAGAACTGTCAGATTTTTGTGAAAGCAGGCAAGTGGCCGCAAAAGAAATGGGTTTGGTCTTGCCGGTTGGCAATTTCGGGGAGAATATACCGGTTCTACGCATGGAGGCGAGCGGGTTAGGATTCACGGATGGAGGTCGGGGCCTGTTGCAATTATGGCAATAAGGCCGGGGAACGAGGCGTGAAGCGCGATCTTCGAATTGATTTTCTTCGTGGCATAGTGCTGTTGCTGATTGTCCTTGACCACGGTCGAGACAATCCCGTGCATAAGATGTTTGCTGACGGCAGCAAATCCATCACGGCGATCGTGACGTGCTGGGGATATTGCGACGCGGCGCATGCATTCATCTTTCTTTCGGGGCTTGTGTGCGGAATGGTGTACTGGCGGTTGATGCTGCGCCAAGGCGCGCCGGCAGCGGTGAAGAAAGCCTTCAAGCGTGTCGGTCAGTTGTACGCGATGCACCTGACGACGCTGGCGGTGTGTGCGGGCATTGTGTTTCTTGCGCACGCAAGCGGGAAGCTCGACCCGGTGAAAGTCGGCATGGGGCCGTTCGTCACTGAGCCGGTCAAGGCCGGCGTGAATGCGCTGATGCTGACCTACACGCCGTGGCTGATGGACATTCTGAAGATGTACATCATTCTGCTGCTGATGCTACCGGTGATGCTGATGGTCTACCGGTGGAGGCGCTGGGTGGCGATCGGGCTTTCATGCGCGATGTACGTGTTTGCGCAGCGATGCTCCGACGTGGTGCTGCCGGTGTATCCGCAGGGGCAGCAGTGGTTCTGGAATCCGTTGGCGTGGCAGTTGCTGTTCTTCGGAGGCGTGTGGCTG
>DASZQE010000561.1:0-2173 GCA_035550175.1 Phycisphaerales bacterium
ATCCATTTTTCTCAAGCACTCGCAAAGATGCTGTGTTAGACCCGGCTGCTCGCGCAAAGATCGGCCTGCTTCTCACCTCATCCAGCATCAATCCGACCGCCTTTGTCGCAATCCCGCGCCCCCACTGCTTCCGCGCGATCCAATATCCGATCCACTCACGCCCTGCCTCTCGCACAATGTTGATCGAACCCACCAGCTCTCCATTCGCGACAATCACTCTCGGCGTCACGCCCGCATCACACGGATCACGTAGAATCTCCTCCCATCGCGCCGTGAACGCGTGTCGATCACGCGGCTTGGTCCCCGCCATGCGATTCGATTCGACATCAAGTTGAAACTGAAAAAGGCTCTGCACGTCGGCGAGCTGAGTCGGACGAAGCCTAATATCTGATGGAAGAACTACGGAGGTCACCGGCGAATTCTCTCCACAACCTCTCCCAGACTCTCTGCCGGTGCCGGACCAAATCGTTGATCATGATCTCGGCTGTATGGATGTGCCGCTCTTGACGTAGCAATTCACCATCTGACCGACTTCGAATTCGCCTGAATTCTGATGCGATTCAAGCGAAATCCACATCGGCACGCTCACATCCACGCACAATCGGCGATCATCCTTGGCGATCACGCTTCCTGCGACGATGCGCGGCGCGCCTTGCAGCGGCTCGATGAATTTTCCGCCAGCATGAGATTCCTCGATTTTCAGGCCATGCGCGTTCATTTCGCCGGTCATTCGCTTGCCCTTGCGCGCGCTGAGCTCAGAAGCGTGCGAGGAAGGATCGATCAGCAAGTGAACTTCATAACTTGTGCCGGGAACTTCGAGAATGACCATGTTTCCGCGGACATCCTTGATGATTCCGCGTGCATTCGTGTTGATCATCGTGCTTTCAGCCACAAAATACTCCTTGAGAATCCCAGCGAATCAAGCGAAACATGTGACCATCATATGTGCAATTCCTCGCTTTCGCCCTGCATCCCCAATCAATGCACGGTCATGCACCGGCAACTCGAATCACCCATCGTCATTTGGCTTTTTCGGCGCGGATTCGCTGTCATTTCGCTTCTTGCGATTCCTTCCAAGCTCTCCGCGTCCACCGCGATCACGCAGCAATGCCTGAAATTCATCAAGGGTTTGCTCCAAGTGTCCGCCAAGGTGCGCATCGAGGAATTTTGCAGCCGCCTGCATCGCGCGCGGATCGGTCACACCGTGTCCCTCCCCTTCGATTTCAAGATATTCCACCTCAACGCCGGCTTTCTTGAGCGCATCTCGCATCATCTGCGCCTGTTCGAGCGGAACCAGATTGTCATCCGTTCCATGAATGATGAGAAACGGCGCATCGTGCGCATCAATGTGATCAATCGGACTCGCCTGCTTCACTTCCGCAGCTTTTTCCTGCATTGATCCGCCGAACCACACACCCAGTGCGCGAGCTCCGCCGCGCGTGCTGCCGAGTTTCACAAGATCGGTGGGACCGGAAATATCGACAACGCAGGCGATGTCGCTCTTTGCGCCGGCTTCGCCGACGTTTCCTTCAAGATCTTTCTCGTTTGCAGTTGTTCCGAGCAACGCTGCGAGATGCGCGCCTGCGGAATACCCCATCGCACCGATGCGATTCGGGTCTATTCCGAGATCATCGGCATGAGCGCGGAGAAAACGCACTGCAGCTTTGCAATCGTAAACAGCAGCGGGATAAATGCCGTCTTTTGCGAGTCGATAGTCGATTGTGCAGGCGAAATACCCTGCGTTTGCGAGCGCGCGAATGTGCAATTCGCCAGCGGATCGCGAACCTTCAGTCCAACCGCCGCCATGAATGAAGATGACTGCGGGCAGTTTTTTGTTTTCCGAGTTCTTGGGCGATGCGCAATCCATGAGCAATTCCATGGTTTGCGGCTTGTTGCTGTCGATTGCGCCGCTTTGCTTGGAGTTGTCCAAGTCCGAGCTTGAAATCGGCACGGTGGCGTACACGACATCGCGAACGATGTCGATGTTCACCGGCTCGCGTTTAGCGTCGGCTGCGCGC
This sequence comes from Phycisphaerales bacterium, assembly GCA_035550175.1. GTDB lineage: Bacteria > Planctomycetota > Phycisphaerae > Phycisphaerales > SM1A02 > DASZQE01. The sequence continues at coordinate 2,019 of DASZQE010000561.1, forward strand.
TGCTTGAGTTGTTCAAGTTGTTCCGGAGTGAGATTCGGCTTGCCATCACGCGCACGGTCGGAGTCATTGTGTGCGCCAGAAGGTTGTGTGGATGATGTGTTCTGCGCACACAGTGAAGAGGCGATCAGTGCGCAAGAGATGCAGAGTGCGGCTGC
>DASZQE010000562.1:0-2724 GCA_035550175.1 Phycisphaerales bacterium
GCTAGACGAAGCAGAAACAGCAGGATCATCACGCCGCATCCTGCGAAGAATCGCAGGACGTCGCAGAAGATGTCCAGTGTGCCTTCCGTCGGCGAGTTGGAAAGATCAAGCGTTCTCACAAACCAGCATCCGAATGCTGGAAACCACAGAAATTGCAGCCCGCGCGCAATCAAGCGCAGCTTGCGAGCACGCCGATGGACCCGGTCCATGACAGGTCCGGTCAGAATGCAGGCACCGACTGTCCACGCCAGCGCGTTAAACGTGATCAGCACGAGATAACCCTGCACATAATCGCGAGTACCCACGAGCGTGATGGCTAGCGCCATCCGCGCAACCGCAGCGATCAGCACGCTCCACCCGAGCAGCGCCAATCCCAGACTCACCGCCTTGCGCGTGCTTGTATCCGCAGCGCTGAAGACATCCACGCGCCTGCGCGGCTCCGAAATCGGCGTGCCGCATTCCGGACATGCCTTGTCCGTCATCAACCCCCGCAGGTTGTATCCGCAGTTTCTGCATGCGCGATCGTCATCAATGGGCAGGCCGGCAACCTTGCGCGGCTTCTGTTGCTCAAGAAAGCGTGAGGAGAAGAACCCCGACATACACACATTCTCGCTGTGTGCTTCGTGAACGCAACCATCGCGCAACTTGTTTCGATAGCGCTCGATAATTGTGAGGGGTGGGGGGGTTATGAAGTTGCCTGAAGTGCCTGCGAAACAGCATTGCGGAACATGGCGAGTCCCAAAGGATCATGCGCCGGCTGATTCTGCATCCGCGTCCAGAACGGATGCTGCACCCATCGTGTGAATCGTTCCGGGTGCGGCATCAGGCCGAACACCAGGCCCGATGCGTCGCAAATCCCCGCAATGTCATCGACAGACCCGTTCGGATTGTCTTTTGCGGAATAGCGCACCGCGATCTGTCCAGATTGTTTCAACTGTTCACGAACCCCGTCCGAAGCGGGCACGAATCGCCCTTCGCCATGCGCCACCGGCAGCACACCCGTCCATGCATCCACGGAAAGTCCCGCAGTCCACACGCATCGTGAGTCCGCTTCAATTTCCACAGCGCACCAGCGGTCCACGAATCTCGCTGACTCATTCAACGCCAATGAAACTGTCTGCTCAGGCGGCTGTTCCGGCCAGTTCTCGCCGACCGCTGGTCCGGGCAGCAACCCCATCTGCACCGCCGTCTGCAAGCCGTTGCACGGCGCGATGATCGGCACGCCGCGCTCAATCGCTCGCACAAACGCGCGATACACGTGCTTCCGCATCAGTTGCGCTGCGATGCGTCCCGCTGCGATCGCATCGCCATATGAAAACCCGCCAGGTAATCCCATGAGGTCATAGTGATCCAGCGTCTCGGGCTTCGAAATTAGCCGATTCACGTGCGTCACGTCCGCGTGCGCACCCACCATTTCGAATGCGGTGGCGAGTTCCGCATCGCAGTTCGTGCCGGCTGTCGTGATGACCAACGCTTTCAACATGCTCGTGCCCGTCTCGTGCTCACCAATTCAATGTGCCGCTCCACGCAGTTCGCAAATCTTCGATGCGAATATTCAATACGCCGCCTGTGACGATCATCCGATCCGACCGATTGAACTCGCCGATCACCGCATACGGCAATCCTCGCAGCACATGATCCGCCGCCGCCAGGTTCTTCCGTTCAACTTCCAGGAGATACCTGCTCGGCGTCTCGCTGAAGCACATCGCCGCCTGGTTCAGATGCTCATCCGCACGTACCGTGGACAGATCGATCTGCAATCCCAGTTCGCCCGCAAACGCCATCTCCGCTGCCGCCACCAGCATTCCGCCCTCGCTGCAATCATGTGCCGCTCGCACCAATCCACGCTTGATCAGTTCATGCACCGCTCTGGCGGTTTTCGGCCCACTTTCCAGATCTATTGTCGGTAATTCACCTTCCGCCGAATTCGGCAGCGTGCCGTGAATCATCTGATAGTGGCTGCCGCCCATCGCTTTGTGCGTCATGCCGACCATCACCAGCAGATTCCCCGCCTGCTTCGCATCCATCGTCGCGCACTTCATCAGATCCGGAACAATACCCATGCCGGAAATCAGTAGCGTCGGCGGGATGCGAATCGTCTTTCCGCCTTCGGTCGTGAATTGATTGTTCAGTGAATCCTTGCCGGAGATGAACGGCGTGCGATACGCCTTGGCCGCGTCGTAACATCCGTGTGCTGCGCGCACCAGCAACCCCATCATCACTTCATCATTGCAGCCCGGCCAGCAGAAATTGTCAAGGATCGCGATCCGTGCTGGATCAGCCCCCACGCACACCAGGTTCCGCACGCATTCATCTACCGCCGCCAGCGCCATCAAGTACGGATCATCCGCCAGTCCAGTCGCCAAACCGTTGCCGATCGCCAGCCCGCGATTCTTCTCCGCCAGCACCTGCAGCACGGCCGCGTCCGCCGGTCCTTCCGCGCCGCGCTGCGTCAGCGTCAGCGGATGCACAACCGTGCGGCCCTGCACTTCATGGTCGTACTGCCGAATGATGCACCGCTTGCTTGCTATATTCGGATGCGCAAGCAACGCCTTCAATGTTTGCTCAACGCTCGGTGACGAACTATTTGCTCCTTGCTTTCCACGCTTCGTGTCTCGTGAATTCCCCGCGCCGGCCCAGACCGCCTCGCGCGTCGGCATGGGTACGCCTTCGTGCAGAAACTCCATCGACATCCGCCCGACTTCCGTGCCTTCATAGCGAAGG
>DASZQE010000563.1:0-3295 GCA_035550175.1 Phycisphaerales bacterium
TCCCAGAAGCATGAATCGATCCATTGAGATACTTCCTCCCTTGTCCTTCCTGCGAGATCAAGTCTGTTGAAAAACCGCAGGACCATCAGCTGACGCAGCGTCACCGGGCGGCGTTCCAGCAACTGGTCGATCAATATTGAAGCCTGTCCCTTCGTCAGTGAGCTTTGCACCGAGCCACCGAGGGCGATGATGTAGTCGATTTGCTTGGCCGTCGCGCGATCGCTGCACCATCGTGGCTCTTCGTCTTCGGGATCCGCAGCAGGTGCGCCAATCTGTTCGAGATGGGTGGCAATCACACCTCGAACCTCTTTGGGCACCACGCGCATGAAAGCCTTCTTGAGACGATAGCCGTCGGCGTCAGAGATGCTGCCGTCCAAGATTGCCTCTCGCACGAATGCGCGAAGCCAGGCAACAGCCGGGATGCCGGAATCGTCGTAGCGCAGCAGCTGGTAGAGGCTGTCGATCTCTTCGATACTCAGTTCCCCGTCATGGCAGATATCGAGGATGAGATTGAGAAGCCGCTTGCCGGTCGGCGTCTCACATTCAGCCACGGTCATTGTGATTCTGGTGCCCTTTGCCATAGTCGGGATCAGGTACCAAGGCTGAACGTTGCGGTGAATACGTGTTCAAGAGCATGTCCACGAAGACGTGAGCATGGCACCCGCCGCCCTACTCTGCGAACTACCTTGCCGCTTGCAGTTCCTTTGAAACGAAATTTGTGTTCTTCGCACGCAACCAGCCAACCGGGAACGCTTGATAATGGCGCCACGAGTTATCGTTCGCGAGCTGGTATTCGATCGTCACTTGCTCGCAGTACCATCCCGCTCCTGTTTTCTTCTTGCCTTGATCCGAGTTGTCATGCCAGAGAACAATTTGCTTGGAGCGAAGTTCCGCGAGTGTGATGGGTGACGAGACATCACGAACGTGAATGTCTGTTGCGCCTTTCTGCCGCTCGTTCGTGCTCGCTTCATTGAGCTCGTACTTCGCTCCGCCAACCAACATGAACGCCAATGCATCTGTATCCGCCGATTCCATCGTGCCGGTTTTTACTGAAATTCTCAGTTTGGTGATCTTTGGTTCCGGCTTTGGCAATGTCCGTTCTGCCTGCCGAGCCTTCCCCGGCGCCGGCTTTATGACCTTGGGAACATACTCGGTGACAACCTCGCCTGGAAAATCAATTTTAATCACAATCGGGTCGTCGATGTTCGTCCTTTCAAGAAGGAATGCTGTTTCACCGACGTCAAGCTCCCTCCCGTCCTCATCAATTCTTGCATCTGCGCGATTGTCGACACGGGCGCCTCTGACTAACGAACCGGTCATTGTGGCATTTCGAGCGGCGCCAGGGTGAGGGGCCCATCGAACGTAAAGGAACACGTGCTTTTCATCATGGACCTTCACCCAGGATGAGATTCCGTCCTGCGGGCATTGGCGCTTGCAGTCAGCCCAAGCATTTAGTACCGCCTGATCCCCGAACGTGTCGAGGAGCTCTTTTGTTGCGATGGTTCGCTCCCAGTCGTCCACTTCTTCGCGAAACTTCTGTTGTTTTTCCCTGTATTCTCCCTCTGTCGACGATGCACTGAGGCCGAGTCCCGCGAACTCCAAACCGCCGCCGGTCTCCGAGGAGCTCCGAAACTCGCTGTACGACGTCTTCGCGATGTAGCGTTTCACCGCTTTCGCGGCATCCAAATCATCGCGCACAGCTCGGTGCGCCCAAATGCCATGCATGAGCACCGCGTTGCAATCGCACCTGTCCCCGTGTGCACGCGCCGGTGGAAGAGGCGCCCCGAGCGTTAAAAGCAAGGCAAGAACGAAACTGATTCGTAAACCATGCATTCGGGCACCTCCGTTCAAAAGTAAAGCCATGGCTCGCCACTGCTACGGTTTCTCTCCCGTAGCATTTACGAAGAAAGACTGGATCAACGCGGGAAAATGTCAGAAACGCGCGGCGATGATGGAGCAACAATACCACTAGGCGCCGTTACGATGTACCATTACTGCGCAGGAACATCATCGCGAGAGGACCAGATTTGCTATTGTGATATCAATACAGCATTGCGAACGCAAACGGGATGACTGAAAGAGAAATTCTGTCATCGTCCGAACAGTTCACTTGCTAGTTGCCACTCACCGTCAGCGTCGCCACCTTCTCGACATTCCCCGCCGCGATCTTGTCGAACCCTGACCCCAGTTCCCCGATCGGATCCGGCGGGACGATGTCCACTTTCTTTTCGCCGAGCTTGGCTTCGCCGCGTTGGACTTTGGATTGGAACTCGCGGCATTCCTTGAGGAGGCGTTCGAGGATTTCCTCTTCGGGGACGTTGGCGACTTTTTCGCCCTGGACGTAGATGATGCCGCGGCGGTCGCCGGCGAAGACGGCGACGTCGGCGCCCTCGGCTTCGCCGGGGCCGTTGACGATGCAGCCCATCACGGCGACTTTCAACGGGAGCTGGATTTCCTCGGCGAGTTTCTTGCGGACGTCCTGCACGAGGGTGAAGAGGTCAACCTGGATCCGGCCGCAGGTGGGGCAGGCGATGAGGTCCACGCCCTTGCGCTCGCGGAGGCCGAGGGACCACAACAACTCGAGGCCGTCCTCGACTTCGTAGACGGGGTCGTTGGCGTAGCTGATGCGGATGGTGTCGCCCACGCCGTTGCAGAGGAGGGCGGAGAGGGCTGCGATGGAGCGGATGCAGCCGGTTTCCTTGGGGCCGGCGTGCGTCACGCCGAGGTGGAGGGGGTAGTCGAAGCGCTTGGAGATTTCGGAGTAGACATCGACGACGAAGGAGGCGTCCATGGACTTGGCGCTGATGGCGATGTCGAAGAACTCGCGCTCGTGGAAGATGTCGAGGTATTCCTCGAGCTTGGCGATCATGAGGGCCATGAGGTGGCCCTGCTTGTGGCCGGCGAAGAACTTGCCGAGTTCCTCTTTGCGCTTCTGTTTGTCTTTGCGCTCGATGATCGAGCCTTCGTTGACGCCGATGCGGATGGGGAGCTTGCGCTCCTTGCAGGCGTCGATGACCTTGTTGACCTGCTCGCGGTCGCTGATGTTGCCGGGGTTGAGGCGGATCTTGTGGACGCCGGACTCGACGGCTTCGAGGGCGCGCTGGAAGTGGAAGTGCACGTCGGCGACGATGGGGACCTGCACCTGCGGGATGATGTGCTTGAGGGCTTCGGTGTCCTTGCGCTCGGGGACGGCGACGCGGACGATGTCGGCGCCGGCGGCGGCGTAGCGGTTGATCTCGGCGACGGCGGCGTCGATGTCGTGGGTGTAGCCGGCGGTCATCGTCTGGACGGAGAC